>CAZRNW010000055.1:0-11508 GCA_964601535.1 uncultured Flavobacteriaceae bacterium | reverse complement strand
ACCCAGGACCCTTACATTAAAAGTGTAATGCTCTACCGGCTGAGCTACGGAATCGGAAAAACCGATTGTTACCTTTTATTAAGTGCCGCCCTTCAATTTTCCCTTAATTGGAGTTAAGAGAAGGACATTTCGTGTGCGGAAATATTAATATAAAAGAACTTTTTAGTACGGGGCTGCAAATATAAAAGGTTAATTCTCTAACGCAAAATTATTTTAAACAATTATTTTAACACATTTTTTCCATAAAAAATACATTTTCAATACATTTAAGGCATTAATGGCAATTACTCCTGAAATACGCCTTTTGAAGGGCTTCTGCGCTCTGAAATTCGGACAAAAACCGTCGGATGCTGAGGCGTTTTTTGGTGTTCCGGAAGAGACTCAATCATTAAACGATGAAATATTAGCCACCGCATCTTTCGTGATGCATTATTGGGGAAACGGGTTTTCCCTGTTTTTCGATTCAAATAAGAATAATTCTTTACATATTGTTGAAGTCGATAACCCGGATACAATTTTATTTGGCAAACCGGTATTTAAATTGAAAGAACAAGAGTTAATTGACTTGTTAAAATCTAATGGTTTTAAATTAAGCGATACCGAGCGGCACGAATGGGGTGAAAAACGCCTGAGTTTTGATGAGGCCGGATTGGATTGTTATTTTGAGAACGGTCACCTCACTACTTTAAGTTTCAGCGCCTCTGATTCACATGAAAATTTCCAATATTTCCCTAATTAAATCTCCTTATCTTTGTAAAAATTAAATTACTATGCCAGGAAGAGAATTATTTGGCGCCGAGGAGCGCAAAGAGATAAATGATGTTATGGAAACCGGAATTTTATTCCGTTATAACCATGATGCATTACGTAATAATCACTGGAAAGCAAAAGATTTTGAAGCCGAGGTGAAAAAAATCACCAACGCAAAATATGCACACGCCATGAGCAGCGGTTCAACCGCAATCGCAACTGCATTGGCAGCCAGTGGAATCGGAACGGGCGATGAAGTTATTGTTCCGCCATTTACATTTATGGCAACTATTGAAGCTGTTTTGTTCATTGGAGCACTTCCTGTTTTTGCAGAAATTGATGAAACTTTATGTTTAAGTGCAGATGGAATCAAAAAAGCATGCACAACAAAAACAAAAGCAGTTTGTTTAGTACACATGTGCGGTGGTATGGCAGAAATGGACAGCATCATGTCTGTTATAAAAGAGAAAAATTTAATTTTAGTAGAAGATGCAGGACAAGCATTTGCCTCTTCATATAAAGGAACATTTACAGGTTTATTCGGAACTGCGGGCAGCTATTCGTTCGATTTTTTTAAGATTGCAACAGCAGGTGAAGGCGGTGTTTTAGTGACGAACAGCGAAGACGTTTATAAAAAAGCTGATGTATATAGTGATCACGGTCACGATCATGTTGGTAATTTACGCGGGATGGAAAATCATCCGTATTTAGGATTTAATTACCGTATTTCGGAATTACACGCAGGAATCGGCGTAGCACAAACACGCAAAGTTCCTTTCATCAAACAAAAAAATCAGGAGCATAAAAAATTCTTAACTGAACTTTTATCTAAAACTCCCGGAATTTCGTTTGCAAAAATTGCTGACCCTTCAGGTGATTCCGCAACATTCTTAAATATTTTATTGCCGGATACTGAAGCGGCAAAACGTACAGTTGCTGAATTTAAAGCTGCGGGTGTTGCCGGTTTTGATTATTGGTTTTTAAATATGTACCACTTCATCAATCAATGGGATCATATCAAAGAATTAAAAACAGTGAGCAAATTACCAATTGAAGTTTTAGGTGCGCCACAAGACTATAAAAATTTGCATTTACCGAAAACGCAGGAAGTTGTTGGTCGTTTAATTTCGTTTGGTGTGCGTTGTACATGGACAAAAGAAGAAATGGAAACTTTGGCAAAACAAATTTCTGAATGTGTTATTAAAGCAACTAAACCAGTTAACGCGTAATGCTTCACAAAAATTTCAAGAATATTGATAAAGTAACTTACGGTCGTGGCGCTTTTTCACAATTAGCTGAAACTGTTGAGCCTGTAAGAAAAGAAAACAAAAATTATTTTGTTTACGTTGTAGATAATTATTTCAAAGGAAAAGAACTCTCCAAAAAATTGCAAAACAAGCCTGAAGATTTAGTTTACTATATCGATGTTGATCCTTACGAACCAACTACTGAGCAAATTGATAAACTCCGCGACGAAATTTTAAAAACAAAAGGTTTACCGAGCGGTGTTATTGGAATTGGCGGCGGTAGTATCATGGATATTGCGAAAGCTTTATCCTTAATGTTAACCAACGAAGGTTCTTCTACTTTGTATCAGGGATTAAATTTAATTAAGAAGCCCGGGATTTATCATTTAGGTGTTCCAACAATTTCAGGAACCGGTGCCGAAGTAAGTATGACAGCTGTACTAACGGGACCTGAAAAAAAATTAGGATTGAAATGCGATTGGACCGTTTTTAATCAGGTGATTTTAGATCCAGAATTAATTTCATCAGTTCCGCGTGATTGGTGGTTTTATACAGGAATGGATACTTACATTCATTGCATCGAAAGTGAAAGCGGAATACGCAACAATGCATTTAGTTTAGCGTACGGTGAACAGGCATTGAAGTTGTGCAGGGAAGTTTATCTGGGGAAAAATTCAGGACAAACAAAAGAAAACGACGATAAATTAATGGTTGCTTCCTTAATGGGTGGATTAAGTTTAACGTATAGTGAAGTAGGGGTGTGTCACGCATTAAGTTATGGACTTTCAAAAATTCATGGTACCCGTCATTGTTATGCGAATTGCATTATTTTCCAGCATTTAGGAGATGTTTACAAAAAGGGACATTCTGAATTCATGGAAATGGTAGAAACACACAAGATCAAATTACCACAGGGTTTAAGTAAAGAGTGGGATGATAAAACATTAACTGCAATGGCTCAGGTTTCTTATAATCTTCCATTCATGTGGAATCACGCTTTCGGCGATAATTACAAGGAGATTGCCACTATAGAATATATTAAGGATTTGTTCAGGAGAATGTGATGTGACTTCGACAAGCTCAGTCACCGTTTATTTTTGATAAATCAACTTCTTCACCACTTTTTGATCAGTAGAACTTACCTCAACAAAATAAACACCTGAATTTAAATCCAGGGAACTTAAATCAATTGTTTTTTCGAATTGAGTCTTATAAACCAATTCCCCAAGTGACTTAAAAATTGAAATTTTGACAGGATGAGAATTTGTTTTTATTTCAAAAACTCCATTTGTTGGATTGGGAAATATTGAAAGCAAATTCTCATTCCAATTTTCTTTGAGGTCAGTTGATGTAATGCAATTGTAAATTATTTTCCAGCCGCTGGTTACAGTTGAGATATCAGATTTAAAACGTAAAGTAATAGCAGTTCCGGTTGAAGTTATTGTTCCGGGACTTGTTGTACTGCCTGTAAACGCTCCCATTAATGGAGATGCTATGCTTGGTCCGTTATAAACAAATAAAGAATCCCAACCTTGTTCTGTTGTAAAACTTTTAAATTGTAATTGTACCTTATCAATTCCGTTCGGAGAAATGCTGTAAGTATAAGTTTCATTATCATAATAATTCCGGTACGGCCCTCCCATATCAAACAAACTATCGGTGCACGGACGAATTTCGCAGTCGGAAAATTTATCCTGTAATAATTGCCAGAGCTCTGTGTAACCATTATCATAACCTAAAGCCCAAATGCCGATTCCGCCAATGCCGCGTTGAGTTACCATGTCATATTTGCGGCCTAAACTATAAACGTCATCAATCCAGCACTGACGCCAGTTACCGCCACTTAAATATGAATAATAAGGACAGAAACAATTCTGTTCCCATTTTTTATTGGCGGCAGAATATGTTGCGGCATTGCTTTTTACATAAGCGTAGGTACGCGAAGAGGTAAATGTTCCAGTTGTTGCAGATGGGGCAAGGTTTCCTGCAGTTTGCCATTCGCGTCCATAATACGGTAAGCCTAATAATAATTTAGAAGGTGTTACACCCAATCGTAAATAATAAGTAATCGATTTTGTGCAAGTATAATTGTAAGTGGTTTGAAAATTATAAAGCGGCGATTCCGGTCCCGCTGTTGTGCTTCCCGACCAGTAATAATCGTAACCCATAATAATAAAATCATCAACAACACCATTTAAAGTAGGAATATCAAAACTTCCGCTCCAGTCAACAGCATACAAAGCCATGCTTAATTCGTAATTTGGATTTGCTGCGACTAAAGCTGCTTTTAAATTCACCATAAAATTGGCGAAAGGAGTTTTATCAGCACTCCCCATGCCTTCAAAATCTATATTAACACCATTACCGCCGCGGCTATTGAGTAAAGACACCATGTTATTAATAAAAGCTGTTTGTGCGGATGGCGTGGCCCAGAAAGTAGAATGACTTGAAAATAAAGTAGCGCAGATGTGAATTTTTTTACCATTGGCTTTTGCAGCAGTTACTGCAGCGCTTGTGCTCCAGGCAAAGGAAGCGTTTGTGTTTTGTCCTGTTGTTGGAGAAACAGCGTAATCGAAATAAGAGAAGTCGCTTAACATGTTCCAGTCGTATGCAGTATAAACTGAGCCTACCCAATACGGATGCCAGCCATAAACTTTCTTTTTAAGCGTACAAGCGGATGATTTATTTGAAATATTATTTTGCTGAGAAGTGTGTTTATTTAAACTATCCCAGGATTGCTCTTTGGTAAATTTGAACTGAGAATAAAATTCGGATTGTTCCTGCATCATGGATTTAAAAGGTGTTTGTGCAACACCCATTAATCCTAACAATAAAAAGAAAGAAAAATAAATTTTTTTCATGCTGTACGAAAATACAACATTATAAGGTTACTTTTTCGGCACGGATATCATTAAAACAATTTAGTTATTAAATATACTTGCTTTTTTTAGCCTTTTCAATGGCTTCCGCTTTCGAATGTACTTCAAGTTTTAAGTAAATATTTTTAATGTGCGATTTAACAGTTTCTTTATCCACAAATAATTGGTCGGCAATGGTGGAATAACTTTTGCCAGATGAAAGTAATTCCAGCACTTCCAGTTCACGGGCTGTTAATGGGCTTTGTCTGTTTCGGTGAAAAGAAGAAACCACCATGCGCGCAATATTTGTACTCATGGGAGCTCCGCCATTTTCTAATTCTTTTAACGAATCAATTAATTTTTGCGGCGGCATGTTTTTGGTTAAGTAACCGCTTGCCCCTTCACATAAGGCTTTAAATACCAAATCATCGTTTTCATAAACGGTAACCACTACAACTTGTGTGAAAGGTGATAATGCTTTTATTTTCGGAATGGCTTCAATTCCGTTCATGCCCGGCAATTCAATATCCATTAAACAAATATCGGGTGCATCATCTTTTACATTTTTAATTGCAGCTTCAGCATTAGAATAAGCGTTCGCTACCGTGTAATCACCGCTTTGCTGTATAAGCGTTACAAAAGCGTTACGGATAATATTATCATCTTCAACAATAATTATTCTTTTAGGAGATTGGATTTTCATAGTGCTAAGTGTTTTTATTAATTTTTAAAATAATTTCTGTTCCGCTTTCTTTTTCTGACTGTATTTGCAAACTTGCACCGGCTTTTTGTGCACGCTGCTGCATGTTTGATAAACCAAAACTGTTTTTGTCGGACTTCATTTCGAATCCTGTTCCGTTATCTTTTAACTTTACGGCAATGGCAACGCCATTTGGTTCAATGCTTAATTTTACTTTATTGGCCTTCGAATGTTTCATAGTATTCGATAAAGCTTCTTTAAAAATCATGGCAATATTTCTTCCTGAACTCGGATGTTGTTTTATGTTTTTAAATTCATCCTGCAAACCACTCACTTCAAATTCGCAACCGGTGCCGTAAAATAATTCATCGCCAAAATCTTTTATACGAATAATGATTTCATATAAATTATCATTGCCCGGGTTTATCGACCAGATAAAATCTTTGGTGCCTTGATATAAACGGGAAGTGTTTTGTGAAATCACATCTAAAATACCCGTAGCTTCTTTATTGTCTTTTGCAACATGAATGCGCGCCATTTCAACGAGCATAGAAATCCGCGTAAGTCCGTTTCCAAATTCATCATGCAAATCTAATGCAGCGGCCTTACGTACTTTTTCATTTTCTTCCTTGCGTATCTCTTCCACTTCACGCATGTGTGCAATTTTATTGCGTAAGCGGATCCGGTAAACTGCCCATGTGGCGAGAACAACAGCTGCGATAATTAGAACAAAAAACCAACCTGTATTCCAAAATGGCGGTGAAATAACAAAAGGAAACGTGAAAAGCTTCGATTCAATCCCTTCCGTATTAACTGCTTTCACCTCTAAATTATAACTACCGGGAGCAAGATTAGCAAATGCAAGTGAAAAAACCTGCGATGGATTTACTTTGGTCCAATTACTCGAGTTTTGCTGAATGTGATAAAACAGATTAATGTTATCTGCACCGGAAAATTCAGGAACAGAGAATTCAAAAAATAATTTATTTTGGTTGTGACTTAAATTTAGAGGCGCATTTGAGGCCATCGAAATGCTGTCGTTAAAATTATCTATGCGTAACGATTTTAAAAAAATATCGGGTGTGTTTTTGTTGATGATTTGTTTGTCTGGATAAATACTAACCAAACCGCCAATGCCGCCAAACAACAATTCGCCGTCGTAAGCTTTATGAAACCCGGCTGAATTGAACTCGTTGATACATACGCCATCGGAAGCACTGTAACTTTTAAACTCCTGTTTCTCGGGGTCGAAAACCGAAATACCGAAATTGGTGGTCATCCAGAAAGAACCCTTATTATCACGGAGCAATCCATAAATAAAAGTATTGGACAAACCTTTTACAAAATAATAATTTTTAAATGTGCCTTTCCCTGCCGGATTTTTTAAAATACTTAAGCCTTTTGTTGTAGCAACAATGATTTCACCGTTGCTGGTTTCATTTACATCCATCACACGGTTAAACACAAGGCTGTTGGTGTCGCTGACGTTATTACTGTAAAATTTATTTTGGGATGTGGTGATATTGATGCAAAACAAACCTTTCGAAGTGCCAAGCCACCAATTGTTTTTTGTATCGATGTAAAAACAACTGGGAGATTCGAATTTTAATTTCTCTCCGTTAATTTCTGCTTCACTGATGGTTTTTGTTTTTCCGGTAATAGTATTATAAATCACAATGCCCTGCCAGGTACACAAAATAAGTTCGTCTTGAGTGTATTTTACAATTCTAACTACGTGATTTCTTTTATTAGGTGACAAAGGATCGAGAACAGTTGTAAGCAAGTTCGATTTTTTATCAACTTTATACAAAGCGTTTCCGAAGGCGGTCCAGATGTTATTCTCATCATCACAATAAATAGCTTCAATAAAACGGTTTGTTTTTAGTAATTGTGCATTTGGACCAATCACAGTATAGGTTTTATTTTTTCGGTCGAGTTTGCATAGTCCGTAATTTAATCCTGCCCATAAAATACCGTCTTTATCTTTTACAGTTCCAAAAAAGTTAAGGTCGTTATTACTAATCATGGCCGATGCCATTGAAAAGGAATTTTTAGAATAGCTGTAATTAAACGCACCTGCATCGCGTGTCCCAATCCAAACGATATCATCTTTTGAATTCGGGTTCTGGTAAAGTGAGGTGATATCGTTACTTTGCAAACCAAAACGGTTATTCGGGTTTTTGTAAAAGGATTTATCGACGTAAAGCGAATCATTCTCTGTCGTGCAAACACGGAATAAGCCATTGTTTGTTCCGAGCCAGATTTTATTTTGTGTATCGATTAAGGCATTAGTAATAACCGAAGTTTGAGATGTTGGGATGGAAACTTTTTTAATTGATTTCGACTGCAGGTTGAAACTGTAATAAGAATTGCTTATTGAAAAGTAAATGATATTGTTTTTGGCAAGAACTGTATTGCACTCAATCGGGTTCCCGGTTTCGGTTTTGGAAAAGGAATAAAAATCGAAAAGGGGTTTTAGCTTATTGCTTATTTTATCTAAAACAAAAACTCCTTTATTGGTGGCTGCATATAAATTACTTGAATTATCATTGCAAACCGAATAAGTAATAGTACGCAATTCGCTTTTTTCTCTTTCTTCAAATTCAAAAGGATGAAGGCAAAAGGTGTTTTTTGAACTTATGTCTATTTTAGCGAGGCCTTTTGCTGTATATAAAATAATGGTGTTATTTACAAACCATATTTTGTACAACGAAGTTGATTTTTCTCCGGTTTTTAATTCTTCTTTATAGTGTGTTACAATGGAAGTGTTTAAATCCATCTTGTCTAAACCGCCGGCGCTTAAAGTCCAGAGATTTGTATTATCGCTGCAGAAAGAAAAAATGTCGTCACCTGAAATTGTTTTCGAATCGAAGGGTTTGAAGTTGTAATGATCAATTATTCGTCCGTCGTAACGGTTTAATCCATCTTGTGTTCCGAACCATATGAATCCTTTTTTATCCTGTAAAATTGAACTAATACTACTTTGAGATAATCCTTGTTCCAGCCAAACCTGATTAAAAAATCCATGGTCCTGCGATTGTAAGGTGTCAGATAAAAACAGAATACAAAACGAAAAGATTATGTGAAGGCGCCTGAGCATAAATGCAAATTACGTAATTTTAACTATAAACAACTCACCCTTTTTGGGGTAAAATAAGAGATAGGACAAACCCAATTAAGGATTTTTCTGAAGCGTTAAAGTATAAGCGATGCCTAAAATGTAAATCGACTCAGGATCGGCAATGTAGTACTCGGTTTGAATGAGGTAATAGAGGTTAATGTTATGATTTTTTTTAAGTTGATATTCAGCACCGGCCACATATCTGATGCGGTGAAAACCATTATCTGAAAACGGGCCTTTGCCTTTAGGGTCTCGTATTTGGTAGCGCACTTCGCAGGAAATATAGGGGCTGATTTTTTTAAGTGATGTGAATTTCAAATCAGTTTTCAGGCGTAAGAATTGTTCAACTAATTTTCCTTTTTCGCTGGATAAATAATCGCCTACTTCGGCCTGATAGCGTATTCTTTCGCTAAGCGTAATTTTTTCGAATTTCTTTTTTATGGTTGCATCTAACATTAAGCGGTGACGGTAACTGAAAGAACCATCGAGGCGTTGTTTTTGAATAGAACGGTAAGTTGGGCTTAATTTTATGTTATTGCTGAATTTATAATCTATACCAAGATTAGTATAGAATAAATTAATACGCTGATAGTTTTCTTTTAACCTGAATTCTTGATCAACCACAGCGGTTAATCTCTTTGTAAATGGTTTTTGCACACTGAGTGTAATCCAGCAGCCCGCATCTTTTTCTATTTGTGCTTCCGAGTAAAAGAAAGCAGCAATAAAAAACAACGATAATGCAATCCTTTTCATTATTTAATGATTACAAAGTCAGGAATCGTAACCACTTCTTTCTTTTTGCTGATGGTTACTTTAGCGAGTACTTCTTTAGGATTTCCTTTTGGGGATGAAGTTGTGTCTTTTCCAAGCACAAATATTTGGTAGTTTCCTTTGCGGAGATAATTAAACTTAAAAGAACCGTCGTAAGACGTTTTAACTGTTTCGCCAATTTCAGTACCATCGCCGTAAATGATATAAACGGTTTCGCTTGGCAGGTAATATTCGGAGGTTATATAGGTAAAAAAAGCATCGTAATTTTTCACATAAACTTTTCCCTGAATGGTTGCAAAACCGCCTTCACCGGGTTTCTTTTTACAGGAAAACGCGAATACGCAGAGCAGTATTAGCAATAAATTTGTTCTCATTGAGTTTTTTAAACAAATATAATGTTTAAATAACAAAGACTTAACCGGGTATAATTGTAAGACGACGGGAATAAAAAAACCCTCCGTTTAATTTGGAGGGTTTTGTGGGGAGTACTGGGTTCGAACCAGTGACCCTCTGCTTGTAAGGCAGATGCTCTGAACCAGCTGAGCTAACCCCCCATTAAAAGAGCGAATTAGGGCTGCAAATGTAATGGCTACATTTTAATTATGCAAATATTTAATGGGCTTTTTAAGCCTTAAAGACAGGCTATTAGAGAGGTATCTTTTTAATTTAATACCTCTGCATTCAACACTTTCGGTTCACAACCTTTATAGTGTCTTATTTCAATAGTAATTTCGTGACCTTCCCTCACACCACTGGCTTTAAGGTCTATTTCAATATTTTCTGAAGTAATCTCATCACTAGTACGGTCACCATTGATAAGAATTTCGTTAACGCAAAAACCTAAACCGTCAGGACCAAGAGGATTCTTTATAAATAGATTATTTCCGTTATAATGACCTTTTAAAACAATTGAAGTCCCGGTACTTGTAGTGGTTGCTTTTTCACTGCAAGCTATTAGCAGTATTAAAACAAATAAAGCCACTAATTTTAGAACCGGGTTTTTCATGGGATGAAATTTAGCAGGACTAAAATGATTAAAAAAATCGATATTTCCAACCATTACCACTAATATTCTTATTTTTGTATGAATCAACACTATGAAAAAAATCATATCTCTCATCGTTTTATTGCCTTTTTTTAGCCTGGCGCAAAAAGATAATGCCAAAACCGTTTATAAGGATTTGCCTGTAAAAAAGTTCTATAGCGTAAACACCGAAACCCTCACCGAAAACGGCAAAGAGGTTTATAAAGCAGATGGTAAAATCATTGATAAAGCAACTTATGATAAATATGTTGAAGGACGGAAGTCTCTTGAAACCTGTAAGCCTTGCGTGCTCGAAACTTACAACGCAGAAGGGAAAATGCTGAACAAAGCAGTAAAATATCTTGATTGTCCGGTTGGATTTTGGTACAATTATTACCCTTCCGGGAAAATAAAAACAATTGGCCATTACCGCGAAAATGAATCTGATATCTGGGACCCGCTTTGGAATGCGGGCTTTTGCGTGAAGCATGGTACCTGGACCGAATACAATGAAAAAGGGAAGGTGATTAGTTTTGAGCTTTACGACTTCGGTAATCTGAAAGAGAACAAGAACAAGAAGTAAGCCGCTTCAGAATCGCTCCAGAATTGAATTTTAAATTTGTGTTAAATGAAGATACTGGTCATAGAAGACGAAGCTGAATTACGCAAATCTATAAAGGAATATCTGCATAACGAAGGTTACGTTGTTGAATCGGCCAATGATTTCAGGAATGCCTCCGAAAAAACTTCAGTTTACGATTACGATTGTGTTTTGGTAGATATCACTTTGCCGCAGGGCAGCGGATTGGATATTGTTAAGCAATTAAAAAAAAATAATTCTGAAGCGGGCGTCATCATTATTTCGGCTAAAAATTCTTTGGATGATAAAATTACTGGTTTGGAATATGGTGCTGATGATTACATAACCAAGCCGTTTCATTTACCAGAGCTAAATGCGCGCATAAAAGCTTTGCAACGCCGTAAAAAATTTGAATGCAATAATATTATTAAGCTTAAAGAAATCAGCATTGAACCTT
>CAZRNW010000054.1:0-11524 GCA_964601535.1 uncultured Flavobacteriaceae bacterium | reverse complement strand
GTGTACGTGAATTCCTTTGCTCAGGATAAATTGTTTTTGAGGAGCGGTGAAAAAATAAATTGCAGAATTGTATCCATTAACCTCAACACTATCGATTTCAAAGACTCCACTGCTTCTTCCTATTTGATGAGCATTGAAAAAGGTGATGTGCTGATGGCTGAATATAAAAACGGAGACATTTATGTTTTTGGGAATGAAAATGCAAAAATCAATGCGCCTAAAACAAAGTACGACCGCGAGCTGGATAAAAAAGCAATGATTAGGGAAAAAGAAAAAAACTTTAAGGACAATATCTTCGGGTTTCAGCCAATTGATATTGTTTGGGGCAGAGTAACTTTTACCTACGAGCGTTTGTTAATGGACAAAAGAATCGGGGTTGTGATTCCGTTTAGTTTAACCTACGATCCTCGGGTTTTAATTCCGAATAGCTCGAATGATACAATTGTGAATACAAGGGAAAAAGTCCGCCATAATACCGGTTTTATCACCGGACTAGATTTGAATTATTATTACGAGTCTAAATCGCATACGAAATTCTTTTTTGGCCCGCGCTTCCGCTACGGACAGGATGTTAACCTCGCCAACATCACAGCCTATAGTGTGCAATTCCAACAGGGATTTTTGTTTTGTGACTCAAAAGGCAAAATGGCGAGTACCCTTGCCTTTGGTTTTGGATTTGCAAGAATCATTTCGACACCTTTCAGTAGCGGGTTCAACCCTAATCAATCTTATCCCTGGGCATCTTTTACATTACGGTTGGGTATTAGGAAATAACGTTTTTCATAACCTGTATTTCCCTGTAAGCCCCCACTATGTATCACAAGTACTTTTGAATTAGAAGGAATTTTTTTCTTTTTGATTAAGTCATCAACGGCAAAAAACAATTTAGCGGTATACACATAGTCGAGCGGAATTTTATTTTCAGTTTCGAATTTGGTTTTGAATTTTAATAATTCATCCGTGTGTTTTGCATAACCGCCAAAATGATAATCATTAATTATATTGGGAATTGCATTCATTGCCCCATTGCCTTTAATAACACTAATCCCAATTAATTTTTGATTCGGCTTTAATGAATTTCTTATGCCACAAAAAGTTGTGCCTGTTCCGCAAGCACAAAAAACATAATCAAAATTATTTTCCTGCGGAAGAATCTCTTCACAGCCTTTTTCTCCTAACGCATTATTTCCGCCTTCAGGGATAAAATAAAAATTACCGAATTGCTTTTTTAGTCTTTCTATAAATTCCGGATTTTCTTTTTGCTTGTATTCTTCCCGTGAAACAAAATACAATTGCATGCCGGTTTTTTTTGCTTCAGATAAAGTAGGATTGCTTTCGGATTCCTTTTCCCCTCTTATTACTCCAATACTTTTTAATCCGCTTAATTGACAAGCCGCGGCAGTTGCATGAATATGATTGGAGAAAGCACCGCCGCAAGTGAGAATGGTATCTATTCCTTGTTTCTTTGCTTCCTCTAAATTGTATTTTAGTTTAAACCATTTGTTCCCGCTAATTTGCGGATGAATGAGATCTAATCTTAAGACAAAAAGGTCAAGTCCTGATAAATTCATACTCTGAATAATTGGATCGTGCTTCAACCCATTGTCAAATTGACTCATTGTCGAATTGTCAAATTATGCCTTTTCTTCCCAAATAGAAACAAGATGAACAATCGTCTCAACAGCTTTTTGCATATCCTGTACACTCACCCACTCTTGTTTGCTGTGAATGCCGTGTTCTCCTGCAAAAATATTAGCGCATGGCATTCCCATAAAAGAGAAACGAGAGCCATCAGTGCCACCACGGATACTGTCTAACATTGGTTTTAAACCTGTGCGTTTAATTGCTTCAAGTGCATTATCAATAATTTGAGGATGCTTCGCTAATACCTCTCCCATATTCCTGTATTGCTGAACAACTGAAAATTCAAATGAACTCTTGTCGTATTGCGCAATAACTTCTGCTGCGATCTTCTTTAATTCTTCCTCCAGAACCAATAAGGTTGGTGTATCAAAAGCACGGATAATAAATTTTAATTCTACCTCCTCTAAACCGCCGTTAACCGAAACAGGATGCATGAAAGGTTGCTTCTTCTCGGTTGTCTCAGGTGTTTTATCCTTTGGAATTTTATTAATGATCTGCGCCGCCATTTTCATGGAGTGCTGCATTTTATCTTTTGCATAACCGGGATGCGTTGAAAATCCTTTAATCTTAATCGTCACCATATCCGCACTAAACGTTTCATTTTCCAAAGTACCCGCTGTTCCTCCGTCTAATGTATAACCAAAATCAGCTCCCAGTTTTTTCATGTTCGCTTTATCCGCTCCTCTTCCGATTTCTTCATCGGGAGTAAACAACACTCTTATTTTTCCGTGCTTCACTTCAGGGTGCCTCATTAAAAAATGTGCTGCATCCATAATTTCTGCAACGCCGGCTTTATCATCGGCGCCCAATAATGTTGTTCCATCGGTGGTAATGATATCATTCCCGATTTGATTTTTTAATTCAGGATGCTCCTCAACTTTTATTACTTGTGATTTGTCTTTAGGCAATACAATATCTTTCCCGTCATAATTTTTATGCATGGTTGGATTTACATTCGTTCCGGTACAATCCGGCGCTGTATCTACATGCGAACAAAAACATAATACGGGAACTTTTTTATTTGTAGTTGCAGGAATGGTTCCATACACATATCCATTTTCATCAAGCTCGGCATCGCTAACGCCCATGCCTTTTAATTCCTCCAATAAAACTTTACTTAAGTTTAACTGTTTTGCGGTACTCGGACAAGTTGGAGAAGAAGCATCCGATTGCGTATCAATTTTTGCATAACGGATAAAACGCTCGGTGACGGTGAAATTGTAATTTTTGAAATCCATATTACATTTATTTAACCTGTGAATTTACCAATTTCCTGCTTACCCTCACTCATTTAAAGTTGACATCTACCCCTTTTATTGTTTGATACAGTAAAATTAACAAATCACTAAGGCAATGTTTCGTATTTTGATTGAAATCTTGGAAAACTCCGAATCCAATTTAAATGAGGAGAAATTTAAAACCACTAAAAAATGAAGAAACATTTACATTTTAAAACACTTTTTCTGGGCACCATCTTCGCAATCGCGCTGACATTAAACATGAAATCGCAATGTTCCGTAACATTTACAGCAGGACCAAGCGCACCTTTAACCTGGACTGTTATTCCAACTTATGGCGCAAACACAGCAGGAGCATATTGGATTTGGGGCGATGGCAACACAAGTACTGCCTTATATCCTTCGCATACTTACACCGCTTCAGGCTGGTATAATATTTGCGTTTCTGTTTGGGATGCAGCTTTTACCTGTTCTACCATGACATGTGACAGTTCATTCGTTGTAAAAGGCAACATGACACAAGCTCCGATTCAGATCAACGTAATCACAGGCCCAACAGCTATTAAAGAAATGGCTAACAGCAAATCAATTGGTTTGTTTCCAAATCCAAGCACCGGTAAAGTTACATTACAGGCACAAAAAGAAAACGGTATTGTATCTGTCTATAACATGCTTGGTGTTAAAGTTCAGGAAACAAAAATTGAAAGCCATACTGCAACTGATTTAAACCTTTCTGCTTTTGATAATGGCATTTACTTCGTAGAGTTTAACAACGGAAAAAACAAAATAAGGGAAAAAGTTATTTTGACTAAATAATAATTGATTTCATTAAACAAAAAAATCCCCCGAGAAATCGGGGGATTTTTTTATGCTCTTTTGTTTTATTAAGCCGCTTTCAAATGACTCAAACGCGCGCTCTTCAGTTTTTCGATGGCGTAATCGTAAGTGATGGTAAAGGTTTTCGAGGCTTTCTCACTGCTTGGTAATTCGTACATTAAATCCAACATAATGGCTTCACAAATACCACGCAGACCACGGGCGCCAAGTTTAAATTCCAAGGCTTTATCTACAATAAGTTCCAGCACATCTTCTTCAATTTCCAGCTTAATGCCTTCCATTTTAAATAAATGCTTGTACTGTTTTATTAATGCATTTTTAGGGTCAGTTAAAATCTGACGCAATGCGCTCTTATCTAAAGGCTGTAAATAAGTAAGAATTGGTAAACGGCCAATTAATTCCGGAATTAAACCAAAAGACTTTAAATCCTGCGGAGAAATATATTGCAATAAATTACTTCTGTCTACTTCTTCACCTAAAACTGAAGCGGAGTAACCAACGGCTTGTGTATTTAAACGGTTGGCAATTTTCTTTTCAATACCATCAAAAGCACCGCCGCAAATAAATAAAATGTTTTTGGTGTTTACCTGAATCATTTTTGCATCCGGATGCTTTCTTCCTCCCTGTGGCGGAACATTCACACTTGAGCCTTCTAATAATTTAAGTAAAGCTTGTTGTACACCTTCACCGCTTACATCACGCGTGATGCTCGGGTTATCGCTCTTACGTGCAATTTTATCAATTTCGTCAATGAAAACAATTCCTCTTTCGGCTGCTGCAGTATCGTAATCTGCTGCCTGCAATAAACGAGTTAAAATACTTTCTACATCTTCACCTACATAGCCTGCTTCGGTTAATACGGTGGCATCTGCAATGCAAAAAGGAACATTTAATAATTTGGCTATAGAACGCGCCATTAATGTTTTGCCGGTCCCTGTTTCACCTACCAGAATAACATTTGATTTTTCAATCTCAATTTCCTCTTTATCGTTTGAAGCATGCGCCACACGTTTAAAGTGATTGTAAACCGCAACACTCAATACTTTTTTAGCATCGTTTTGTCCGATTACATATTCATCCAAGTAAGATTTAATGGCGTTTGGCTTCAGTAAATTCAATGCCTGCTGTACTTTTTGCTTAGCTTCGGCATTTCCCTCTTCACTAATCATTTTATAAGCCTGCGAAATGCAGCCATCACAAATGTGACCACTGATACCGGCGATTAAAATTTTTACATCTTTCTTGTCGCGGTTACAAAACGAACATAATATAGGACCAGCTTTTGCCATAGTACAAAGGTATGAAATTTATTTGCGGTGATAAAAAAACCCTGCAGAACAGGGCTTTTAAAAAGAATTTTGGTTTATTATTTAAAGTCTTCCTTTACAGAAGGCGTTAATTCTATTCCTTCGCTGTTTGGCAAAGCTTTCATTTTATAATAATAGGTTTGATCGTAATGCATAATGCTTACCATATCATTCTTTACAGTATAAACATAAATTGAATCGCAAAAAAAGGTTCCAGCTTTGGCAGTCATACCACTCATATCAACCACGTCAGCAGTAAGTGTTGAGCAATTGCTCATACGGCCTGTACTTGAAAATACAGCTTGCCATTGGTTAGCGAGTTTTGCAGTTTCAGCAGCTCTTAAAGTAATAGCACCTTTTCCAACGGTGCCGTTAGCATACCATTTTTTTGATTGCAACTGGGCAGCCATTTTTTGAGATTGTGCATTATAAGCCAATCCGGCTACTAAACAAATGGTAAAAAATAATGACTTCATTTTCTGGATGTTTTTAGTCTAGTAAATGTAAATTAAAATTGGATATTTTACAAGGTTAATGAGCCAAATAGCCCTAAATGTGAGCCAAAAAACCCCTAAAACTACTGAAATTACGCTTAAAACTAAGCCTCTTTATCCAGACTCTCCTCAACCTGCACCACCCTGCGTTTTATGCGACCATAAATAATAATGATTATAGCCAATAAAACAGAGGCGTAAGAAATCAAATCTCCAAACCTAACAAAGAAAGTTTTTGTTGAATTAAGATTTACATCCGCATTTATAACGCCGAATTCCCAATAAGGTTGTGACTGGGAAATGTTTCCGAACTCATCAATAAAACAACTGATACCTGTATTTGCACAACGTATAATTTGTTTGCGGTTTTCAATAGCACGTAATTTTGCATAAGCCAAATGTTGTTTGTGCCCCGGTGTATTACCCCACCAGCCATCGTTGGTAATAATACAAATCACTTCAGCGCCTTTTTTAATGTATTCGCTCATGTAATCACCGTATACGCTTTCGTAACAAATACAAGGCGCAATTTTTGCATCTAAAAATTTATCTTCAAAAACTGTACGTTCTTTTTGTGTGGCTAAACTTCCGCTTGTTCCGCCCAAAGCAATTGCATATTTCTCAAAGTATTTAAAAAATCCGGGGTACGGCATTCTCTCCACACCTGGAACTAATTTCGATTTATGATAAAGTGTAAGGTTTTTAGAAGTATCAGAATAAACAGCTGTATTATAGGAATCGTAATACTTATCAGCGTTATAATATTTTCTGGCTGTCGTGGTTAATTTTTCATTAACACTAAAATCATGAGACGTACAAGCGCCTGTTAGGAGCGCGGCTTTGGGAAAATGAACTTTCGTTAAGATTAGGAGATTATTAAACTCTGAAGAGCTTTTAAAAACAGACTCTTCTACATCTGAAGTATAATCGCTCTCTGCCACAACATACGTTTCAGGAAGCACTACTAATTGTGTTTCCTTATTTATTTTGGATTGAAGTAATTGCCCATGCAATTTATTTAACTGAGCCGTGAATCCGGAATTAAATTTTTCATTGTATGGATCAATATTAGGCTGAATAACGGTTACATTTATTTTTTTATCGGGAGTAACAGTCCGCACAGCTAAAATTAAATACGATAATAAAACTGGAACAAGAATAATTATTATGGGTTTTATATAGGATTTAAAATCTTTTTTACCTGTTAAAACAAGATGCGTCAATAAAACATTCACCACTAAAACCCACAAACTTCCGCCGGAAGTTCCCGTGAATTCGTACCACTGTACAAAATTACTGGTCGCAGCAAAATTATTTCCGAGCGTTAACCAAGGCCAGGTGAATTCCCAGGTGTGATGCAAATATTCGTAAGCGAGCCAAATGGGAATTAATAACCAGAATTTTAAGGAACCAAAAATTCGTTTCTCAGCCCTGTACCAAAACATAAACATCCAGCTATGTAAAAGCGCGTTGCAGACAATCGCCAAAATCGCTCCTTCCAAAGAAGCATTATAAACCCACCAGGTAGAAACAATGTTCCAGACAAAAAATCCGAGGTATGATAATCCCCAAATCTTTAATCCTTTTTTGCGTGAATCAGATGAATGAACATTATTCACCGCAATAAATAAAGGGACAAAAGCAATAAAAATTAATAAGGTAAACGGACTGTACCAGGAAACTCCGAGAAGGAGTCCGCTTAATAAGACTAAGAGAATATTTTTGATTTTATTCAATCAGCCTTAAAATTAAAGAAAAATAATGGATTTATTCCTTTATGAAAGTTTGGGAGTAATTGCTTTGCTTCCCGATTGCCCTAATGAAATACAAACCCTGCTGCAAATCTGAAATATTAATTTGTTCAGATGTTTCTTCCTTTACCTGTTTTCCCTGAGAATCATAAATGAAATATTTTAATTCCTGTTCAAATGGTTTTTTGATAGTGATGAAATCATTAGCAGGATTTGGGAAGATTTCAATGCTTTTATTGAGATCTGTTTCTCGTATTCCACTTGTTGTAGTAAAATAACCATCAAAAAAAGAAGGATTGGTATGGCCTGTGTAGGCACAACCTGTATTTAAGAATTCAAATCTTAAGACCTGACCAATATAAGCGCTTAAATTTTTAGTATAAGTTGCCCAACCATAACAATAATTAGTGCCTACTGCAATTGGTGTAGCTATGGTACTATGAGTTGTCACACAAAAATCTTCAAGTGAACCGGGAATGACGCTATTTGTGGCAACATCCTTAATGACCAATTGATTATAAGGTTGCGTATTCCAATCTTCTGCAGTACCAGAAGTAAGATTATGAAGATACTCTACATTTATCACCGGAGCAGCAGCATTTACAGTAAATTGATAACAAGCTATTGACGCATTTCCTAATATTCTTCCAAGATATGAACCTGAATAAGGAGTAGCGGCCGTAGCAATACATAAAGTAGGCGACCCTGATGTGTTAAATATTAAAACGCCACAAGCGCTAGTTGCAGATGGTGATGCGGTACAAGTTACAATGGAGGTAACCGTATGTTGTGGCATTGTCCTGTTCCCGGTCTTAAAAGTCCAATTACTAAGATTGCCTAATTCAAAATCAAAGTTCGGGTAAAGGCTTGATATTTGACCAAATCCGAATGAGGAAATTAAAACAAATATGGTCAAGAGTTTTTTCATGCCTTAAATAAAACAAACACCGTGCCAAAATATGTTAAGAAGGTGCTATTGCCCGTGACAGTTCTTGTATTTCTTACCGCTTCCACAAGGACAAGGATCATTACGACCTACTTTATGTTCAACGCGCACGGGCTGCTGTTTTACTTTTTGCTGCTCTTTCTGCTCAAGGATTTCGCTTTCGTTGCGGGTTTCAACCAGTTTTTCTTTTTTCTGTTTAGGTTGGTCTTGCGTGAATTTTGCCTGCTGAACCTGCTGTTTATTATCTTCAACAGGCAATCCACCCTTCATTAAAAACGAAACAATGTTTTTGCTTGTTCTTCCAATCATGTCACGGAACAAATTAAAAGATTCTAATTTGTAAATCACCAATGGATCTTTTTGTTCTAAAGAAGCATTCTGAACAGCTTGTTTCAAATCATCCAATTCACGTAAATGTTCTTTCCATGAATCGTCAATCATTGCTAAAACAACAGTTTTTTCAAACGCTAACATCATTTCACGGCCCTTTGTTTCGTAAGCCTTTTTAAGGTTCGCCATGATTTGCAAACCGCGGATGCCATCCGTAAACGGTGTTACAATGTTTTCGTACTGATTATTCGGATTGGTATAAACATCACGTACGGTCGGGAAAACAGTTTCACAAATGCTTTCTACTTTTTGAGCGTATTGTTTTTGGGAGGCTTCAAATAATTTATTGGTGATGTCGGCTTCATTTTCTGAATTAAATTCTTTTTCATTTACAGGACTTTCAACACCAAAGTTTTTGATACACTCCAATGTAAATCCTTCATAATCGCGTGTTGAATGATATTCGGAAACAATATTTTCAGAAACTTCGTACAACATATTAGCGATATCAATACTCAATCTGTCGCCGTATAAAGCATTGCGGCGGCGTTTGTAAATTACATCGCGTTGTGCATTCATTACATCATCATACTCAATCAAACGCTTACGTGTGCCGAAATGGTTTTCTTCCACTTTTTTCTGTGCACGCTCAATCGATTTGGTAATCATGCTGTGCTGAATCACTTCACCTTCCTGCAATCCCATTCTGTCCATTAAAGAAGCAATACGCTCGCTGCCGAATAAACGCATTAAGTTATCCTCAAGGGAAACGAAGAACTGAGAAGACCCCGGATCACCCTGACGACCGGCACGGCCACGTAACTGACGGTCGACACGCCTGCTCTCGTGGCGTTCGGTACCAACAATTGCCAAACCACCCGCTTCTTTAACACCCGGGCCTAATTTAATATCCGTACCACGACCCGCCATGTTGGTTGCTATTGTAACAGAACCTGCTTTACCTGCTTCTGCAACAATTTCCGCCTCTTTCTGATGGAGTTTCGCGTTTAATACATTATGTTTTATGCCGCGTAGTTTTAAAGTGCGGCTTAATAATTCTGAAATCTCTACGGTTGTAGTACCAATAAGAACCGGTCTACCGGCTGCAACTAATTTTGCAGTTTCTTCAATAACAGCGTTATATTTTTCGCGTTTGGTTTTGTAAACGAAATCTTGTTCATCCTTGCGGGAAATCGGTCTGTTGGTTGGAATAACCACCACATCCAATTTGTAAATATCCCAAAATTCCTGTGCCTCTGTTTCTGCTGTACCGGTCATACCCGCCAGCTTATTATACATACGGAAGTAATTCTGTAAAGTAATGGTTGCGTAAGTTTGAGTGGCGGCTTCAATCTTCACGCTTTCTTTCGCTTCAATCGCCTGGTGTAATCCATCGCTGTAACGGCGGCCTTCCATAATACGGCCTGTTTGCTCATCCACAATTTTAATTTGTCCGCCATCGATTACATATTCAACATCTTTTTCAAAAACAGTGTATGCTTTTAATAATTGATTCACAGTGTGAATGCGTTCGCTTTTTACACTGAATTCACGCATCACAGATTCTTTAGCAACTAATTTCTCTTTAGGGTCGGTTATATTTTTTTCAATATCGGCAATTTCATCTCCCACATTCGGAATCACGAAAAACTTACCGTCTTCAGCACTGGTTGTAATTAAATCAATTCCCTTTTCACACAAATCAACTGAATTGTGTTTTTCATCCACCACAAAATATAATTCCTGATCAATCTTATGCATTTCCTTGTTTTGGTCCTGCATGTAATGATTCTCTGTTTTCTGAAGTAACACCCTTACACCTTCTTCACTTAAAAATTTAATAAGCGCGCTGTTTTTTGGTAAACCACGGTATGCCCGCAACAATGGAATACCTGCTTCCTTTTCTTTTCCTTCAGCAACTAATCTTTTCGCATCGGTTAAACAAGTTAACACATATTGCTTTTGCGCATTTACTAATTTCTCAATCCTTGGTTTAAAATCATTGAACTCGTGTTTATCACCTTGCGGAGTTGGTCCTGAAATAATCAAAGGGGTTCTGGCATCATCAATCAAAACTGAATCGACCTCATCGACAATCGCGTAATTGTGTTTGCGCTGAACTAATTCATCAACGCCGCGTGCCATGTTATCGCGCAGATAATCAAAACCAAATTCGTTATTGGTACCATAAGTAATATCGCACATATAAGCTGCGCGGCGTTCTTCTGTATTCGGTTCGTGTTTGTCAATACAATCTACAGTTAAGCCGTGAAACTGAAACAAAGGTGCGTTCCATTCGCTGTCACGTTTCGCCAAATAATTATTTACCGTTACTAAGTGAACACCTCTTCCTGCCAAAGCATTTAAGAACACAGGCAGAGTAGAAACTAATGTTTTACCCTCACCGGTTGCCATTTCAGAAATTTTTCCCTGATGCAAAACTATACCGCCGATTAACTGCACATCGTAATGTACCATGTCCCATGTAATCTCGGCACCTGCAGCAGTCCAGCTGTTTTTCCAAATAGCTTTTCCGCCGCGTATTTCGATGTGTTGTAATTTTTTTGCGAAAGTATTATCGTAATCAAGTGCTGTAACTTCTAATTCTTTATTTTCCTTAAAGCGTCGTGCAGTTTCTTTTAAAATAGCAAAAGCTTCAGGCAATATTTCATTTAATACATCTTCAATTTTGGCGGTAATTTCTTCTTCAATGCTGTCAATCTCTTTATATAATTCTTCTTTAGTATTTACATCCATATCAAGCTTTGCATTCATTTCAGCATTGATGCCGTTGATTTTGCTTTGCTCTGCTTTAATATGTTCCTGAATTTTTGCTTTTAAGGCTTTTGATTTATTGCGTAATTCATCATTACTGATAGAAGTTAAAGTATTGTAAATAGAATTTATTTCCTCAACAATTGGCTCAACATCCCTGATATCTTTTTCAGACTTGGTACCGAATACTTTTTTAAGAAAC
>CAZRNW010000053.1:261-11571 GCA_964601535.1 uncultured Flavobacteriaceae bacterium | reverse complement strand
ATATTTTGTAACATCCACACTTCTCAGCCTCACCGCTATCACTGACAGGAATCAAAGCTCCGATAATTTTTCTTCTTCATTCGAGTATTTTACTCCCAATTCGATTTACTCTTCAGTTTTTACACCATTCTTCCATAGCCTCTCTGATAATTACAGAAGTTTTTGCGGAGGAACGAGCGCTGGCCTGAAATGCGTAGCATTCAATGTGGCAATTGAAAACTTACACCACCACATTAAAATCCGTGCTAGGCGGGTAGCATTGCGCGGGGAATCGGATTTTCTTGATTTTTTGCGTCCCACAAGCTGGCTCAAATTTCATTTGCCCACTTTTTTGATCAAGCAAAAAAAGTGACAAATGCTGAAAGGAAGAGTATTGCCTAACGTGTAAAAAGAATCTCTCTTGAAAGAAACGCCCACACAGCTCTTGCGGCCTAAAATAATCCTTGAGCTTCTTCATTTTGCAGAGCCATTTCCTTTCCCTACATTTACCTAATGCCAAAAAAAACCCTCAAACTCCGTTTCAACACCGAAAACACCGGAACCTTATTCTGGCGCGCCATAATTGATGGTGTTGAACATTTAGCAGACCATGTAGAGTTAAAAGTTCCTTCTTATACATCACAAGATACCTTACCCGATGGCCGTGTTAAATGGCACATCTCCGCCGATTATAACGAATTGGTTTGGGAAGGAACGAAGTTGATTGTGAAATGATTTTATAAAGGTGGTTTCGACTACGCTCAACCACCGCGTTTTTAAAATGAAATTCCGTTAAAGAGTCCCGGTGGCTGAGCGGAGCCGAAGCTACTCCCATCACCTACCCAAAAATCTTCCCGGGATTTAAAATTGAATTACGATCAAACACTTTTTTAATGTCGCGCATTAATTGCAGTTGATGTTGCGGAAAAATGATTGACATATATTTTTGCTGAACTAATCCGATGCCATGCTCACCGCTGATAGTTCCTCCTAAAGATTTACAGAGTTCAAAAATTTCGGTGATGCCTTTTGGTAAAGAATTATTCCAGACCTCATCACTTAATTCACCTTTAATAATATTCACATGTAAATTTCCGTCGCCGGCATGACCGTAACAAACAGAACTGAATCCGTATTTTTTTCCAATTTCTTTTACACCACGCAATAATTTTGGTAACTCTGCACGCATCACAACAGTATCTTCTTCTTTGTAAACTGAATTACTTTTTACAGCCTCCCCTACTTTCCGTCTTATTTTCCATAAGGCAGCTTTTTGGTCAGCTGTATCTGCAAACAAAATTTCATCACAACCGTTTTTTTGCATAATGGCGCTGATGATTTCGCAATCGCTATACAACACGTCCATATTATTGCCATCTACTTCAACCAATAACAAAGCTTCCCACTCCGGCTTAATTTGGAAGTTGACTTCTCCAGCATATTTAATACTCCAATTAATTGCATCGCGCTCCATAAATTCCATTGCGCTAGGTGTAATCCCCGCTTTAAAAACTTCTCCAACAGCTTCACAAGCTTTCTCCGCGCTCTTAAAAGGAACCAACATCAACAAATCAAATTTCGGTAATGGAATTAATTTGAAAACGATTTTAGTTACAACACCAAGCGTTCCTTCGCTCCCTACAAACAAATGCGTTAAATTATAACCTGTAGAATATTTTAATGTGTTTGCGCCTGTCCAAATAATTTCTCCATTCGGCAATACAACTTCTAAATTCAAAACATAATCCCGCGTTGTTCCGTACTTCACAGCTTTTGGTCCGCCGCTGCTGTGGGCAATATTTCCACCCAGACTACAACTTCCCCAACTCGCAGGATCGGGCGGATAAAACAATCCTTGTTTTTTTACTTCTTCCTGAAAAATATAATTAATCACACCGGGTTCAACCGTTGCTTGCAAATTACGTGTATCAATATTTAAAATCTTGTTGAATTTTTCCATACTCAACAACACACCGCCCTTAATTGGCAAAGCACCGCCGCTTAAACCTGTTCCAGCACCACGCGTCGTCACAGGAATTTTATTTTCGTTACAAAGTTTTAAGATTTTGGAAACCTGATCAACCGATTGTGGTTTTAAGACAACTTCCGGAAAAAAAACGAGGTCTTCTGTTTCATCACGACCGTATTTTTCAAATTGTTCCTTGTCAACGCTTATAAACTCCTTGCCAACAATGCTTTCCAAATGACCTAAGGTTATTGACGTAAGCTTGTTATAAGATTGTTCTGCCATTTCAAGAGGCAATTTATCTATTTTTGTAACATTGTACCGAATATAATTCTATAAATTTATAGACGTGTTTATTAACATTCATACGCATAAGGAATTGATGGATGCCAGAGTTGAGTTGGTGAGTCTGCATAAACCGGATGCTAAAAAACCAAATTTGTATTCTTTCGGGATTCATCCCTGGAAAATTGATAAAAACGTAAACGATGTTTTACAGGAAATGGACGCAATAAGCCGCAACCGCCGTTGTATTGCGATTGGCGAATGCGGTTTAGACAAAGCAATTGATACGGATTTTGAATTACAGCAAAAAATATTCTGCGAACAAATACAAATTGCAAACGAAGTTCAGAAACCGCTGATCATTCATTGTGTAAAAGCGTTTAACGAAGTAGCGGCGTGCTTAAAGAAAATGAATAACACCGTTCCTGTTGTTTTTCACGGATTCAATAACAACATGAATATCGCTGATGATCTGTTAAAGAACGGTTATTTTTTGTCCTTCGGAAAAGCCTTAATGTCGGCCGATTCAAACGCTAGCGAAGTCATAAAACATGTTGGTCGCAAAAACTTTTTTCTGGAAACGGATGATAGCGACATTTCTATAAGAGATATTTATAAACGCACCGCTGAAGTTTTGGGTATAGAAGAACAATTTTTACAGGAACAACTAAAAAGTAATTACCAACGTATTTTTAAAGAGGAAATTTTATAAATGGAAACCGCCTGGATGGAACGCACCCAGCTCTTAGTTGGGAAAAAAGGAATTGAAAAATTAATGGCCGCTGATGTTCTAGTAGTAGGACTCGGAGGCGTTGGTTCTTACGCGGCAGAGGCAATCGCCCGCGCAGGAGTTGGCAGCATGACCATCATCGACGGTGATTTCGTTGACCCTACCAATCGTAACCGTCAGCTGCAAGCTTTAGCAACAACGCACGGAATGAGCAAAGCTCTTTTGATGGAACAAAGGATTAAAGAAATCAATCCTGAAATAAATCTCACCACCATCAAAGAATTCCAAACGCCGGATATGATGAAGGTAACTTTAGAAAAAAAATATTCTTACATCATTGATGCTATTGACAGTATTTCACCGAAACTCCAGTTAATACAACACGCTTATTACAACAACCGCCGCATTATTTCATCGATGGGCGCCGGCGGAAAAATGGATCCTACAAGAGTGAAAGTGGCAGATATTTCTAAAACAGATATTTGTCCGCTTGCTCAGTACGTTAGAAAGCGTTTAAAATACATTGGCATTTACAAAGGGGTGAATTGTGTATTCTCGGATGAACTTCCTGCTAAATATTCCATCATGCGTACCGATGGAAGTAAATTTAAAAAATCCGCATACGGAACTATTTCTTATTTACCTGCTGTTTTCGGATTAACCTGCGCTTCAGTTGTAATAAAACACATTGCCGATTGGAAAGAAGTCCGTTAACTAAAATGTATTAATCCTATAGGTGTTTGTATTCGTATTCACCATGTAATATTTTTTGGTGGTTACAGTATTACTAATAATGGTATAGGAAATAATATGAAGAGCCGGAAACTGACCTGATGTTTGCTTTTTCACTTTACCTATTTCAGCAGCGGTAAATGAACAGGAACCTGAAGAAGCCAATACAGTTTTCTTTTGTACCAATACCGAATCTCCCGTTAACATAATTACAACTGAGTCTGCGTTGGCCGCACCGGAATATGTAGCTGTGTAAGGCGAACTTTTTGAGATAAGTGTTGAACTCGTTAAAGCTCCAACCGAAGGAAATGTTGAAGTTGAGAAAGTGAACGCCGGAACACTTGTTGTACCCGACACAGACCATGTAGAACCCGCCGCATAATTTATTCCAGAATAAGGCTGTCCGTTAATTGGTTTACCTCCGAAATAATATGAACCACTTGTCTTTGTCAAAATTGAATCTTTACATATAACAGTTCCTGCATCAACATAATTATAATTTCCCGGAGCTGCGTAAAAGAAAGCAGAAGCTTTTCCTAAACGGGTTACATATCCTCCTGTAAATTCATGTCCGATTTCAGAAGCCATTAGTACGCCATCTGCGTCAGCCGGAATATTAATCGATAATACGGGTGCCTGAGGTGTAGTTGCAGGAGGGGTAACTGTTGTTTCAGGTGATTCTTCGTCTTTCTTTTTCTTCTTACAGCCGACACACAAACCTAAAACTATGACAAGTAAAATAATCTTCTTCATTTCTTTAAAATATAAGTAAAATTAGCCTTTTCCGTTTGTAATGTCAAGCTAATAATGTTACAAATCATTCATTTTTCATTATATTTGCCGCTTCATTTTAATGACTACAACTGAAGAAATAAACCGCCGCCGCACCTTCGCGATTATTGCACATCCCGATGCCGGCAAAACTACTTTGACTGAAAAGTTATTGTTGTTTGGTGGTGCAATTCAGACTGCCGGAGCCGTTAAATCGAATAAAATTAAAAAATCCACTACTTCCGATTTCATGGAAATTGAAAAGCAGCGTGGAATTTCCGTTTCCACTTCGGTAATGGCTTTCGATTACAGAAATTACAAAGTCAATATTTTAGATACACCCGGTCACGAAGATTTTGCTGAAGACACTTATCGTACTTTAACTGCGGTCGATAGCGTTATCATGGTAATTGATTGCGTGAAAGGCGTTGAACCGCAAACGAGAAAATTATTGGAAGTGTGCCGCATGCGCAGTACACCTGTGATTGTTTTCATTAATAAAATGGACCGCGAAGGCCAAAATCCTTTTGACTTGCTCGATGAAATTGAAAAAGAATTAAAAATAAAAGTTTGTCCCCTCACCTGGCCAATCGGTATTGGAAAATCATTTAAAGGCGTTTATAATTTGCATGAAAAGACTTTGAATTTATTTCAGGGTGACAGCAAAACAAAAGTTGAAGATACCATTGAGATTAAAGATTTAACTTCAGGTGAAATTGAAAAAAGAATTGGTCCGGATTTTTCAGAACAACTACGCAACGATGTGGAATTATTAAGTGGTGTTTATGATAAATTAGATAATCAAAAATATTTAGCGGGAGAAATTAGTCCCGTTTTTTTCGGGAGTGCGGTAAATAATTTTGGGATTAAAGAATTGCTGGATTGTTTTGTTGAAGTTGCACCTTCACCCAAAGAAAGGGAAACAGATGCAGGAATTGTAAAACCAAATGATTCAAAATTCAGCGGTTTCATTTTTAAAATTCATGCGAATCTAGATCCAAAACACAGAGATAGAATCGCCTTTTTAAGAATTTGCTCCGGGAAATTTGAGCGGAATAAATACTATCACTTAGTGCGCGGAAAAAAAGAATTGCGTTTTAGTAATCCAACTGCATTTATGGCGCAGCAAAAATCAGTGATTGATGAAGCTTATCCCGGTGATGTAATTGGTTTGTATGATGCCGGAAATTTTAAAATTGGTGATACTTTAACTGAAGGAAGCGACTTCAATTTTAAGGGAATTCCAAGTTTTTCACCCGAATTATTCCGTTATGTTACTAATCTGGATCCAATGAAAACCAAACAACTTCAGAAAGGCTTAGAGCAATTAACCGACGAAGGGGTAGCACAATTATTTACCAGAAAAGTAGACGGCCGCAAAGTAATCGGAACAGTTGGAGCTTTACAGTTTGAAGTGATTCAGCACCGGTTGAAAGCAGAGTACAATGCAACTGCCAGCTTCGATCAAATCAATCTGTACAAAGCACTTTGGATTAGTTGTCCGGATAAGAAAAAATTAGAGAGTTTCATGCAGGACCGTTCAGCCCATATTGGTTTCGATAAGGAAGAAAGGCCGGTTTTTTTAGCCGAATCGGCCTGGTTATTGCAAATGGCGCAAGAAAAATTCCCCGATGTACAATTTCACGCAAAAAGTGAGTTTTAGTCCTGAAAATCAGTACCCCCTTCCACTTATTAAACTGCCTTAACCACTTATTGAATAAGAGTGAAAATCATTGATTTTAATGTTAAATTTGCGTAAGGGAATGAAATGGGCAATTTCATATAAAAAAGTGATGAAAAAAGGGGTAAAATACATCCTTTTCATCCTTCTTTTTGCGTTGTTTTTAAGTGAAGTAAAAGCACAATGTTCCGGATTTAATTTATTTGCTACCAACGCCCCCCTTAATTGTATTACATCTACAACCAGTGGGACAGCAACAGTTGGCGGTGGAACAGCTCCTTACACTTATACCTGGTTACCAACCGGGGGTAACGCGTCAGTTGCTATTGGTCTCGTACCAAATTCGTATACCATTATTGCCCAAGACGCTAATGGATGTGTAACTACAACTCAATTAATCATTAACAATAGCAGTGCAGTTACAATACTTTTCAGTGTTATCAACGTAAATTGCTTTGGGCAGAATAATGGTCAAATAATAACAACACTAAGCGGCTCTCCGAATTATCCGGTTACATATTCGTGGACGCCCGCCGCACCACCTTCAGCCACCATCACAAATTTAGCTGCCGGAAACTATAGTTTGCTTGTGACCGACAATTTAGGATGTACTTATAACGGCTCAACAACAGTTACACAACCAACTTCTGTTACAGCAACAATTGCTACAAAAACAATTGCTTGTAATGGTGGTTTATCCGGTGCTACGGTAACCGCAACCGGCGGAACAAATCCATTAACTTATTCGTGGTCGCCAACAGTTAGTACAAGCTCGGTTATAAACAATATTCCTGCAGGAACTTATACCGTAACCATAAAGGATAATAACAATTGTGTTTTTACTGAGACAACCACAATTACACAACCTGCACCCATTCAAAACACATTAAATCTTGTTCATGCAACTTGTAATACTTTTACAAATGGACAAGCCTCGAGTAATCTGTCTGGAGGAACTCCAGCCTATTCATACACATGGCTGCCTGGGAATGTTCCTGGATCCAGTGTTTCAGGGTTAGGAGTTGGACACTATACTCTATTGGTAAAAGATTCGAAACAGTGTTCATTTACCCAAACCTTTTCAATTAACCAACCCGCCGCAATTACTTATACTTTTTTTAAAACTGATGAATTTTGCATTAATGCCGACGGAACAGCAAGCGTTAGTGTAAGCGGGGGTAACGGTCCGTACACCTACAGCTGGACCACAATGCCCGCCCAAACAAGTTCTGTAGCCACAGGATTAGCTGCAGGTAGTTATTCTGTTTTTATTACAGATGTTAATGGTTGTAAAATGACAGGTGCTGTTACTATCGGGAACATAAGTAACATGGCGGCAAGTATTACTACCCAAACCGATGTTACCTGCAACGGGCTTTGTAACGGTAGCGCAACAGGAAGTGTTTCAGGCGGTACAGGACCTTATACCTATAATTGGATTGGAGTTCCGAGTGGAACGGCAGCAACCGTGAATGGTTTGTGTGCCGGTCAATATACAGTTAAAGTTACAGACTCCCCCGGTTGTTATACTCAAACTATTGTGACCATTAATGAACCTGCACCGGTGAGCTATAGCATAGGTGGAGTTAATATTGTTTGTTATGGACAAAGTACCAGTTTAACAGGAAGTGTTACGGGCGGAACCCCGGGATACACCTACAATTGGCAACCCGGAAGTTTAACAGGAAGTGTTGTTTCAGTAACTCCATTAACAACAACAGGTTTTTCACTAACCGTAACCGACAGCAAAGGTTGTACAGGTGCTCCTAAAGTATATTCAGTAACTGTTAACCCACCAATAAGTCTTTTACCCGGCACAAACAACTTGACTGTTTGTCCGAACGTGACCACATCAGTTTCAGTAAATCCTATTGGTGGAAACGGAATTTATACTTACAATTGGCTGCCCGGCGGAATTACAACAAATAGCATTAGTGTTACATTACAAAGCACAACCATTTATACTGTTACTATTAAAGACGGTTGCGGAAGTACACCGGTAACCACCACTGTAAACATAAATGTTTTTCAGATTCAGAATCCTTCATTCACTGTTTCATCAACAAGTGGCTGCGTACCCTTTTGCACCCAGTTCAGTAATACATCTACAGGAACAACAACAGCACTTTGGAATTTCGGGGATTTTTCTCCGCCTGTGCAGAGTCCGGTTGTTACGCATTGTTATACAACACCTGGAACATACAGTGTATCTCTTATGATAACAAATAGTTTGGGCTGCAAATTTACTCTGATAAAACCAAACATCATAACTGTATTCGGTAAACCTGTTGCCGATTTCATTCAGCATCCTACAAGAATTGATTTAAATACAAACGATGCAACATTTGAAAACGCCTCAGCTAATGCAACATCTTTTTCATGGTCGTTAGATGGAACACCAATGACAACACAAACCGATTTCAGTTATTCGTTTTCCCAAGTTGGTTGTTACAATGTACAATTAGTGGCTTCGAATGTGGGAACTTCAAATAACGTTTGCCGTGATACTATGACGAAAGAAATTTGTGTGACTGAAGGATTTAATTTCTGGATTCCGAATGCATTTTCGCCTGACCTTGATGGAAAGAACGATTATTTTTATCCGAAAGGAACCGGATGGGTTGAAACTGATTTTACATTTGAGATTTACGACCGTTGGGGTACTTTAATTTTTAAATCAAATGATACAACCGCTCAATGGGACGGCAGATACGGCGGCATGCGTGCAACAGATGAAATTTATGTGTGGCATATTTTTGTGAGAGACATTTACGATGAGGAACACGATTACCGCGGGCATGTGTTCATTATGCGCTAACCAACTTTAGCCCAATCAGGACGCGTTTTTTCGCGTTGTATCAAACCTTTATGCAGAATTTTATTTTTCTCCTGAATTAAATCCGGATCTTCATTTAAAATAGTTTGTGCTGCGGTTCTTGCTAAAGAAATAATTTGTCCATCGCGTACTAAATCAGCAATTTTTAAATCGAGAACACCGCTTTGTTGTGTGCCCTCAATATCACCGGGACCGCGCAGTTTCAAATCTACTTCGCTGATTTCAAAGCCATCGTTGGTGCGGACCATAGTTTCCATTCTTGTTCTGCTGTCTGCTCCCAGCTTATAAGAAGTCATTAAAATGCAATAAGATTGTTCTGCGCCACGCCCTACCCTTCCTCTTAACTGATGCAGCTGCGATAAACCAAACCGTTCTGCGCTTTCAATAACCATCACAGAAGCATTCGGAATGTTTACGCCTACTTCAATTACAGTTGTTGCAACCATAATTTGTGTTTCACCTCTTACGAAACGCTGCATTTCAAAATCTTTTTGCTCAGAAGAAAGTTTACCATGAACAATGCTTATTTGATATTTTGGCTGCGGAAATTCTTTCAATAAATCATCGTACCCTTTTTGCAAATTTTGTAAATCAAGTTTTTCACTTTCTTTAATTAAAGGATAGACAACATAAATTTGACGTCCCAAAGCAATTTGTTCCCTCATGAAACCAATCACCCGCAAACGTTTTGTTTCCATATAATGCGAAGTGCGGATTGGTTTTCTTCCCGGCGGCATTTCATCTATTACCGATGTATCTAAATCACCATAAAAAGTCATTGCTAAAGTTCTCGGAATCGGTGTAGCTGTCATAATTAAAATATGAGGTGGTACTTTTCCTTTATCCCGTAATTTTGCACGTTGCGCAACTCCAAAACGATGTTGTTCATCAATCACCACGAGGCCCAAATTCTCAAACTTAACTTTATCTTCGATTAAAGCATGAGTCCCGATTAAAATTTTGAGTTCGCCATTTTCCAAATGGGAATGTAATAGTTTTCTTTCTTTTGCTGTTGATGAACCTGTAAGCAAACCAATTTTTATTCCCATCGGGTCTAAAAGTTCCTTCACGGTTACAAAATGTTGATTCGCTAAAATTTCAGTTGGAGCCATAATGCAGGATTGATAACCGTTATCAATCGCCAACAACATACTTAACACAGCGACTAAAGTTTTACCGCTTCCAACATCGCCCTGTAACAAACGGTTCATCTGGTGACCACTCCCCATATCCGTACGGATTTCTTTCACCACTCTTTTTTGCGCACCTGTTAATTGAAAAGGTAAATATTTATTGTAAAAATCATTGAAATTATCTCCGACTTTATTGAACACAGCACCACGAACCGTTTTTACATTCACATGATGCAAACGCAATAATTTTAACTGGATAAAAAATAATTCCTCAAATTTTAAACGGTACTCAGCCTTCTGCAACAATAAACTGTTATCCGGAAAATGAATTTGTTTTATCGCTTCCCATTTAGGGAGTAATTTAAAATCTGATAACAATTCTTCCGATAAATTTTCCTCAACATTTGAAGCATTCACTTGCGTTACTAATTGCCTCATTAATCTTCTTAAGCCTTCACTATCGAATCCTTTGGTTTTTAATTTTTCAGTTGAAGAATAAACAGATTGAAAAGCAGATTTCAAATTCATGTCCACCGAACTTGCCAATTCAATCTCAGGATGCGCTAAATTAAATCTTCTTCCAAACAATGTTGGTTTACCAAAAACAATATACTCGGTTTGTGTTTTTAATTTATCGGCCATCCATTTATGTCCCTGAAACCAAACCAACTCAACACCTCCGGTATTATCCCTGAACTGCGCTACTAATCTTTGTCCACGTTTTGCCCCAACAGTCGTTAAACTATCAATAACACCACGGAGCTGAACATAGGGCATCTCTTCACTTATTTCATTTACGTTTTGAAATTTTGTACGGTCGACATACCTGAAAGGATAATGCGTTAAAAGATCGCGGAATAAAAATAAACCCAATTCACTTTTTAACACTTCGGCGCGTTGCGGACCAATGCCTTTGAGGTATTCGACAGGAGTATCTAAGAAGGAATTGGCCATTCGGTATTAAAATTACCGATAATTAATAATATCTAGAATTTTCACCCGCATTTTTCTTGATGGAGTCCATATTTCATAACGTCTTCCATTATTAATTGCGAGGCAATGGAACGGCTTCGGAGAATTATTTTGGTACAAATCGGTATTCGTTTTCAAAAGGTTTACCTTGTCACTTTTTGCACCGCCAAAAAGTAACCAAAAAGCTCTTGATTCCTGAAGGTGATTTTTGCGCAAGAGGCAGGC
>CAZRNW010000053.1:0-251 GCA_964601535.1 uncultured Flavobacteriaceae bacterium | reverse complement strand
AAAGATGCTCAAATGCTAAAGTTTGAGCAGCTTTGCCGCTATCACTGACAGGAATCAAAGCTCCGTTAATCTTTTTTCTTAATTCTTAAATTTTATTACCAATTGAGTTCGTACTTCAATCTTTAATTATTCTTCCATAGATTCTTTATTAATAAAAGAAGAATCTATGGAAGAATGAGCGCTGGCCTGAAAATCCGCGCTAGGCGTGAAGCGATGTGCGGGGAATCGGATTTTCTTGATTTTTTTGGTTA
>CAZRNW010000052.1:0-11635 GCA_964601535.1 uncultured Flavobacteriaceae bacterium | reverse complement strand
TGCCCGTTTTTCAGTAACTTTTAAGACTTAAATTCGTAAAACTTTTAAAGTTTATGGCCCTCTTTGTGAAAAGATTTTTACTACTCATATCGATTGTATTTTGCTCTTTTACAAGCTTTTACACGCAAACTTTACACTGGGTTGGTGGTTCGGGCAGTTTTAACGACCCTACGCATTGGTCCTTAGTAAGTGGCGGTCCTTCAGCACAACAAATACCTACTTCTTTTAGCGATGTTGTTTTTGATGATAAGAGCGGAACCGATTTGGTGAACATCGAATTCCCATTACTTTCAAAAGTGAGGTCGTTCAATGCTCAAAACAAAAATCTGAAGATTGTTTTCTCAAACAGTGGCAATGCAACTTTAAATATACAGTCTTCTTTTCAATTATCGGCTTCGTCTCAATTTGATTTTACAGGTGATTTAATATTCCGTTCATCTAATTCGAATTTAAATAAAGTCAACTTTAACCAGAACAAATTAAAGTGTAATGTGTTTTTTTATGAAGGGGAATATAATTTATATCCGCTCTTCATGGAACTAAACAAAACCATTGCTTTCGAAAACGGTAATTATCATTTCAGATATTCTTCTTTAACGGCAAGCGATGTTTTAGTAAAAGGAAACAGCACAAAATTCTTTATTGATACTTCTTATTTTAATATCAGCAACTCTTTCAAAATCCAGAATGCTCCTGTTTTCAATGCGAATAAATTTGGTTTTTATGCGCCGTTTTCTTCACCAGATGTAAATCTGAATAATACCAATTTCGGTTCACAGGCTAAATTAGTAGATAATAAATTAACTGCAGTTTGCCAGGGTTCTATTTTAACGCTTCCTGAGTGTGCAGGACCTTGTACCGGTTCGTTTACTTTAACAATAGACGCAACATGTACAGGTACTTATAATTTAGTTGTTGGTGGTGATGCGAGTTGTTCGGTAACAGCAAATAACATTGCCACAAATAATTTATTACCCGGTGGTACTTATACTGTTAATGGTCTTTGTTATTGTGCCGCTGCTCAGTATGTAGCCACCGTTTTTGATATTTCAACATTTATTCCCATTCCTTTAACAGTAAACGGTTCTGCAACAAGTAATTTTAATTTTCAGCCACCCTCCTATGCATTAACTACACTTGCATTTGTTCCGCCCAGTTGTAATTTAAGTTGCAATGGCTCTATGACTTTGAATGTTGGAGGTGGTACATTCCCGTATACAATTACTGTAAATCCGGCCACTACAACTCCAACTATTATTAATACTGCAGGAGGTTTTACTATTGGCGGAATGTGTGGCAGTACAAATTATTCGTTTACAATTGTTGACAAAAATGGTTGTTCTGGTGTTCAAACAAAAAGCTTAGCTGCACCGCCACCTTTATTAGCGAACGGATCCACACAAAGTATCACCTGTTTTGGTGCATGCACAGGTTCTGCGCAAGTTATGCCTACCGGAGGAAATACCGGAGGATATACTGTGAATTGGAGTACAGGCTCCAGTGTGGCGATTGGTGCCGGTGGTACAGCATCACTCACCAGTTTGTGCGCAACAGTAAGTCCAATTACAGCAACAGTTACCGATAGTAAAGGATGTACTGCAATTTATTCCTCACCTGTTTTGCAACCTGCTGCTCCCTTAACTGCAACACAATCACAAACCAATGCAACTTGCGGAGGAACTTGTAATGCACGTGCACAGGTAAATCCAAGTGGCGGTACTCCGGGTTACAGTTATACATGGGCCCCTTCCGGTTTCGTTGGTCAGGGTACAAATTTATATTCTTCTCTTTGCGGATCAAATGCGCCTGTCCCAACAAATTATACCGTTACTATAAGCGACGCTAATCTGTGTGTAATAACAAGAACATTTGCAATTGCCCAACCTTCGGTATTAACTGTCGCTGCTAATTTTACAAATGCGTCTTGTAATTTATTATGCAATGCCGCAATTACTTCGACCGCAAGTGGGGGAAACGGTGGTTATACTTATACGTGGACAACTCCTATCCCAAGTACAATAACTTCGCAGAATATTAGCGGACTATGTGCTAACCTCTCAACACCTGTTTCCAGCAATTTTACTTTAACAGTACAGGATGCATCTCTTTGTACAACATCAACCGTTGTTACAGTTACCCAACCTTCTTCAATAACTTTAACCGTTAACCAAACGAGTATAACTTGTAACGGTTTATGTACAGGTTCTGCAACTGCAACTGCAACCGGCGGTAATGGTGGTTTTACTTATACATGGACAGCGCCAACTCCATCTGTAATTACGGGCCAGGGTACGGCGACCGTTAGTGGACTCTGTGCAGGTTTATATACCTTAACTGTAAAAGATGCAAGTAATTGTCCGGTACCGATAGCTACTTTTTCAATTTCGCAGCCATTACCAATATTACCGAATGTAACAACTACATCTATAACTTGTAATGGAGGATGTAATGGTATTATTAATTCTGCTCCTACAGGAGGAACCGGTCCGTATAATTATACTTTAACAGGAACTTCTTATAGTGCTACTATTTCAAACTCGGCAACAGCATCTTTTACTGCTTTATGCGCAAGTACAACTGCAGGTATTTATACTTTATCAGTTGAAGGGGTTGGAGGTTGTATCAGGACCCAAACTATAAATTTAGCACAACCCAATGCTCTCCTTATTACAGCCACTACAACTTCAATAACTTGTGGTGGTGGTTGTAATGCTTCATTAGCAGGAAGTGCTGCAGGCGGTACTCCGGCATATTCATATACATGGACAACACCTGCACCTGCAACAATTGTTGCGCCAACAATAAACGGACAATGTGCAGGTACTTATACTTTAAACATACGCGATGCAAACGGCTGTACAAATCAAACCGTAGTTACAGTTGCAGCCCCAACAACAATAACTGTACAAATTTCACCAACATCACCAAGTTGTTTTGGAGGATGTAACGGAAGTATTACTTCTACTGTTACCGGAGGAACACCAACCTATACTTATAACTGGTCAACAGGTGCAAGTGGTTCAGGCGGCCCTACATCTATTAGTGGTTTGTGTGCTGGTAATTATACTTTAACAATTACGGATGCTAATGGTTGTATTCAAGCTACTGCTACAACAGTTGCACCTACACCTTCCATTACAATAACAACAACTGTAGTGCCTACAAATTGCGCGGGTAGTTGTGATGGTTCGGCTTCAGCACTTGCTTCAGGCGGAACACCACCTTATGTTTATTCATGGAACACAATTCCTGTAACTACAAATACAACAGGAACAGTGGCCGGATTGTGCAGCGGAAATTATGTTGTAACTGTTACTGATGCTAACGGATGTATTCAAAATGCCAACGTAACAATTACATCTCCTCCTTTATTATCAGTGGCTGTTAACAGTGTTGTTCCAAGTTGTAATATTTGTATTGGTGCAGCAACTATAACTCCTGCAGGAGGAAATCCGGGTTACTCTTATACGTGGACTCCTGCTCCGGGAAGCGGACAGGGCACACCAACTCCAGGCTCATTATGCGTTGGAGTTTATACTGTATTGGTTGTTGACACAAAAGGTTGTTCAGCTACCAGAACTATTAATGTTGCACAAAGTGTTGTAGTTAGTATTACAACTACTGGGACTTTGTTAACCTGTAGTGGTGGTTGTACCGGAATTGCAAATGCAAATCCAAGCGGAGGAACGCCTGCTTATACTTATACATGGTCACCGGTTGGTGGTAATGCAGCAACGGCATCCAGTTTATGTGCCGGCCCGTATACTGTAACTGTACAGGATGCTTTGGGTTGTATAAACACAAGCACAATTAATTTTGCAAATCCTCCTGCAATCAGTGTTACATCAACAATTACTAATCCTTCGTGTAACGGATCTTGCAATGGCGTAATAAATGTAACAGCAACAGGAGGTACAGGTGTTTTATCTTATACCTGGACACCAGTACCGGGAGGCGGACAAGGCACACCAAATGCAACCGGATTATGTGCGGGTGTATATAGTTTAGATGTACGCGATGCAAATAATTGTTTAAGCTCACAAACATTTACAATTGTAGATAAGACTCCAATCACAGCAACATTTACGCCGGTTAGTCCATCAACCTGTACCGGAACGAACGGAAGCATTACAGCTTTTGTTAGTGGAGGAAGTCCTCCTTATACTTATACATGGACACCATCCGCACAAACAACATCTGTACTTACTAATGTTGGTGCAGGTTCATATACATTATTTATCAGCGATGCTGCAGGTTGTACGCAATCACTTGTTGCAACGTTAAGTGATCCGACAGGACCAACAGTTACTGTAACATCATCATCAATTACCTGTGCCGGATTGTGTAATGGTTCAGCAACAGTAAGTGTAACGGGAACTGCACCGATAAATATTAACTGGGCTCCGCCAATTGTTTCTACGAGCTCAGTGGTTAGCGGATTATGCCAAGGTACTTTTGCGGTGAATGTTAGTGATGCAACTAATTGTTTAATTTCACAAACCTTATCAATCGCCGCACCTCCAACTTTCAGTTTAAATTCAGTAGTTATAAATCCTAAATGCGGTGTTGCATGTGATGGTACTATTACAACTTTACCCGCAGGTGCTACACCGCCGTTTTCATTTACCTGGACACCCGGTGCAATAAACTCACCAACCTTAAATAATATTTGCGGCGGAAATTATACAGCTACTATTGTCGACGGAAATAATTGTCCGTTCACGCAATCTTTTGTTGTCACTCAACCTTCATCAATTACAGTAACATTTACAACGCGTGACGCATTATGTAATGGCGCATGTACAGGAACAGTAACAGCAATTCCTTCAGGAGGAACCGCACCGTATACTTTTTCATGGACACCGGTTGGCGCATTTCCCGGATCCATCTTAAACAATCTGATTAATTTATGCGCGAATATTTATACAGTAACAGTAACTGATGCTAATAATTGTACAACAACTGCAACTGTTCAGATTTCAGAACCCGCGCCTTTAACAGGAGTTTTAAATATTCAGGATGCTTTATGTAATTCACAATGTAATGGAAGTGCAACTGTAACCGCAGGTGGCGGCACGCCCGGATATGGTTATAGCTGGACAAGTTCCGCAGTTACAACAAGTGTAATTACAGGTTTATGCGCAGGAAATTATTCGAATACAATAACAGATGCAAACGGTTGTTCATTAACGCAGAGCTTTGTTATTAATTCACCAACAGGAATTACTGTTACCGTTACACCGAGCAATCCAACTTGTAATGGTGTTTGTAATGGAAGTATCACTACAACTGCAATAGGCGGAACCGGTGTTTTAACTTATTCGTGGATTGCAACAGGTTCCGGACAAAATCCTACAGGTTTATGCGCAGGAAATTATACTGTAATTGTTGAAGATGCAAACGGCTGTACAGGGCAAAATGTGACTGTATTAACGAATCCGGCAGCTTTATTGGCAAACGCTTCATTTACAAATCCCACTTGTCCTGGTGTATGTAATGGTACAATAGTAACTAATCCGGCTCCGGGTCCCGGACCTTATACATATAGTTGGACAACCGGAGCAACAACACCGAGTGTTACCGGAATATGTGCAGGAACATACAGTGTGTTTGTAACCGACATTAATGGATGCAGGGATACACAACAAGTTGTATTAAATGGCCCGATAACATTAACCATAAATCCATCAGCAAGTCCTGCTTCATGTAGTGTTTGTAATGGTTCAATTAGCGTTGTTCCTTCAGGCGGTACACCTAATTATTCTTTAACCTGGAATCCTGCAGTTGCAGTTGGTACAGTGGCAATAAATGTTTGTGCGGGTATTTATACCGTAACTGTAACGGATGCGAATAGTTGTTCAAGTACTTTCTTTATACCATTAAGCAATTCAAACGGACCAAGCGGAGCAACAGTTTCATTTACTGATGTGGCATGTTTCGGACAATGCAATGGTGCGGCTTCAGTCACAAATCCAATCGGCGGTACTCCTGGTTATACAATAACATGGGTAACTCCCGCCTCAACTGTAAATCCAATTTCAGGATTATGTGCCGGTACTTACACGGCTCAAATAACTGATGCAAATAATTGTTTGTTCTTCCAATCAGTACCAATTAACCAGCCTGCTGTATTAAATCCAAGCACAACAGTTAATCAGCCTTTGTGCAGCGGAAATTGTAACGGAACCTTAACTGCAAATGCTGTAGGTGGTACTCCGGCTTATACGTATAGTTGGAGCACCGGAGCAACAACCTCATCTGTAACAAATATTTGTCCCGGACTTTACACCGTTACTGTTACCGATTCGAAAAATTGTATAGGAACGCAGACCTTTAATTTACCGGGCTCTGTAAATATAACGGCGAGCAGTGTTGCAGTTAATAATACTTGTTTCGGAAATTGTAACGGAAGCTTATTGGCAGCAAGTGTTGCAGGCGGTTTGCCTCCTTACACTTATAATTGGAGTGATCCGTTAGGACAATCCACTTCGCAGGCATTTAATTTATGTAATGGGAATTATTTCTTAGTCATTACAGATTCACAAGGTTGTTTTGATACTTTACGCGGAACGGTTACATCTCCTGCAGCAATTACCTTAGCTAATACAACATCTCAGCCTTCCTGCGGATTGTGTAATGGTTCATCAACGGTAACAGCTTCCGGTGGAACAGGTCCTTATACCTATACATGGAGCAGCGGAAGTGCAGCATCAACCGAAACGAATTTATGTGCCGGTATATACATGGTAACAATTGTTGATGCGAATGGTTGTTTGCAAAATGTAAATGTGCCAATCAACAGCTCAAGTACATTAACAGAAACTATCAACTCAGTCAACGAAACCTGTTTTGCGACATGTAACGGTGCAGCAACGGTTACTGCCTCCGGAGGAACAGCACCAATTACTTATAATTGGTTGTCTCCTTCATCAACCTCACAAACACTTAATAGTTTATGTGCAGGAACTTATTTTGTACAGATGACTGACGCTTTAGGTTGCATCAGAAATGCATCGGTAACCATTGCTTCAGCAAGTGATTTAACGGTTACTCCTTTTGTTACACAGCCATCTTGTACGGTAAATACCGGTTCCATTTCATTAACAGTTAGCGGCGGTAATCCGGGATATACTTATTTATGGTCGCCGGGCGGAGCAACAACATCAAGTGTTACCGGATTAGGTGTAGGAACTTATACTGTTGTGGTTACTGATTTATCGGGTTGTTCTAAAACGGTGGTATTACCGCTTACCAACTCTAATGCCCCTGTATTTAATTTCTCATCAATACCTGCGTTGTGTAACGGAACTTGTAATGCAGTTGCAACATTGTCGGTTACATCAGGTACGGCACCGTTTACATTTAGCTGGAGTGCAGGAACTATTTCCAGTGGTGCTAACACGAGTACTGCCACTGCACTATGCAGTGGAGTTGTAACAGCTACGGTTACTTCAACAACAAACGGATGTTTATCGGTTCAAAGTTTAACCATTACACAGCCGCCACAATTATTATTAGGTTTACCAAACATAAATACTCCTGATTGCAACAACGATTGCAATGGCTCAATAACCTTAATACCAAACGGAGGTGTTCTTCCATATACTTATACATGGACACCACCCGCAAGTACTAATCCGATTACGAATTTATGTGCAGGTAATTATGCAGGAACAGTTACGGACGCGAACGGATGTACTGTTTCGAATACTTATACTCTAATTAACCCGCCGGTATTAACTTTAAGCGCGAATGTTGTCAACTCTAGTTGTAATACGGCGCCTGATGGAGCAATCACAACAACTGTAGGCGGAGGTTTACCTGCTTATACTTATTCATGGACAGGTCCTGCAACATTTACGAGTTCAAGTTCATCGCTGGTGAATATTTTATCCGGAACCTACTCCTTATCATTAATTGATTTAGCCGGTTGCAGAAAAGACACAACCATGATTATTGTACCAACTGTTTCAGTTCAGGCTGTGGCAGGTACAGATTCTTCTTTCTGTCAGAGCGGAACATTTGTATTAAATGGTTCTGCATCGAGTGGTGGCGTAACTTATAATTGGTTCTTATTGCCAAGTGCAGTTTCATTCACTAATACTTTAATTACAACAGTTGCGCCTGCTGTTGGTACATCTACTTATGTTTTAGTCGCTACTAATGGTGTTTGTATACACCGTGATACCGTAGAGATTACTTCCAATATTCCGCCAATTGTTGATGCGGGACCGAATTATACGATTACAATCTTTACTTCAACAGTAATCGGCGGTTCTCCAACTTCACCAACAGGTGTAACTTATACGTGGATTCCATCAAATACATTAGATAATGGTTCGGTTCCTAATCCAACTGCATCTAACACTATTAATACATCCTATACAGTAATGGTTACCGATATAAACGGATGTGTTGGTTCAGATACCATGCACGTACATATCTTCCCTGAAATATTTATTCCAAATGGTTTCAGTAATAATGGCGATGGTAAAAATGATTATTGGGTTATTGATAACATACAGCAATTCCCGAATAATGTGGTTGAGATTTATAACCGCTGGGGTGAATTATTATTCCATTCAGATGGATACACCACGCCTTGGGATGGCAAATACAAAGGAAAAGATTTACCTGTAGGTACTTATTATTATATTATTGATTTACATCATGTGAATTTCCCTAAAGCATATACCGGACCATTAACTATTTTCAGATAAGATGAAAAAGATAATATACATATTAAGCGTATTGTTTGCCTTGCAGTTAAAAGCGCAACAGTTACCGCAATACACCCAGTATATGCTTAACGAATTTGCTATTAATCCGGCAGTAGCAGGTAAAGAAGAGTTTGCAGATGTACGGTCAAATAACCGTTATCAATGGATTGGAATTACAGATGCGCCACGTACGTATATATTAACTGCGCATGGCCCGCTCAAAGCAAAAAACATGGGAGTTGGTATGCATTTGTTTACTGATATTGTAGGCCCAACCCGCCGTGTTGGTTTAAATTTTTCTTATGCCTATCACATCAAGTTAAATAAAGAAACAAAAATGTCATTAGGTTTAAGCGCCGGTATTTTGCAATGGGGTATCGACGGCCATAAATTAATTTTACATGATCAGGGTGATGATAATTTACTTGTTCAATATCAAACTGTTTATGTACCAGATTTCGGAGCAGGGATTTTGGTTCACAATAAGAAATTCTATGTGGGTATAGCAGTTCCGCAAATTTACCAAAGCCGTATTAATTTATATCCGGGCTCTGATAACAGCTCAACTTTGGTCACGCACTTTAATGTAAACGCTGCTTATAAATTTGATATTGGTGATGATTTCAAAGTTGAACCATCGTTCTTAGTGAAATATGCAACACCGGCACCGTTTAAATTAGATGTAGGGGCAAGGGTTATTTATAAGGAACAAATCTGGCTGGGCGGCGCTTACCGTCATAACGATGCTTATACTGCATTACTCGGTTTTATGTTCAAAAACTACTGGATGCTTGGTTACTCCTATGATTTTTCAACTACCAATATCCGGAAATACAGTTCGGGAACGCATGAAATAATGCTTGGTTTAAGATTTTCCCGCCAGCAAAATCGTCATTGGGTCACCGACAAGTAAAATCACTGATTTTCATTTTTGTTTTTTTAGTAATTGAATTCGGGGTATTTCATTATTTTTATGAGAATTTAATCATCTGAAAAAACATTTCTATATACTTTCAATCGGTTTGCTTTTGCTTTTTAGCCGATGCGCCCAGGTAATACCATTAAATGGCGGGCAAAGAGATTTGGAACCACCCAAGGTGATTGAATCAATTCCGGCTAACGCTGCATTAAACTTTAAAGGAAGAACAATTGAATTCAAATTTGATGAATTTGTTCAGGTGCGTGATATCGCCAATCAATTAGTAGTAACCCCTCAAACCAAAGAAAAACCTTTGGTTGAAGCAAACGGAAAGAAAATAACCGTAAAATTTGGTGAAGAATTGCTGCCAAACACTACTTACCGGATTTTTTTCGGCAATGCAATTTCGGATATGCGTGAATCGAATATCATTTCAAATTTCGAGTATGTATTTTCAACCGGGAACACAATTGATTCGTTATTTATTGAAGGAAAAGTCGCCAAAGCTTTTAATTTAAAACCGGAGAAAGAAACAACAGTAGGCTTATATGTAGCGGATGAAAACGACAGTGTTGTTTTTAAAAAGAAACCGCTTTATTTCACTAAAACAAACGATAATGGAGCTTATAAGTTATCGTATTTGCCAAAAGCATCCTTTAAAATTTTTGCTTTTACCGATTATAACAAGAATTTGATGTTTGATGGCGGTGAAGAAGCGGTTAGTTTTAATAACAGTATCATTAAAACCGGGTCAGACAGTTTAGTAGTACTTAAAACCTTTAAAGAACCTTCTGCTAAACTATTTCTGAAAAAAGCGTATTCACCTTTTTATGGTGTGGCCTATGTTATTTACAATAAAGAGTCGAAAAATGTTGTTGAAAGCTATTATAACGATCAGCGCGATAATATTTCCGGTGGCTCGGGAATTAATGATACCTGCAAAGTGTATTATAAAGACATATTTGACACCTTGCGATTGAAGTTGCATCATCCGGACATCAACATAACTGATACCATCGCAATCACAGTATCATCAAAAGAACGCTTTGAACGCCAGAAAACAGAAAACAAAACCATATTAACGGTTGATGTGAGTCCTTTAAACGGAACTAAGATGGATTACTTTACCAATCCGGTTTTAATGTTCAATAATTGGATGGATGAAAAGAATATGGACGCATCAAAGATGATTTTAAGCTATAAAACCGATTCAATCATTAAAACGGACCTTCAGCTCACCAAAAAAGCAGAAAATTCTTTTGTCATCACAAATAAACTTCTTCCAGGTATTAATTATGAGCTACTACTTAAGAAAGGAGCATTTAAAACAATGATTGGAACTGAAAGTGATTCGGTAAAAATTGCCTTTAAAACAACCGAAGCATCTGATTACGCCAAGTTAAACCTGAAATTATTGTTGCCGCGCAAAGAAAATTACATTGTGCAGTTAGTTGATGCATCAGAAATCGTAATTGCAGAGCAGTATGTTGAAATGAGTCTCACATCAAGTGCAGAACAGCAGTTGAAGTTTAAAAATTTGATGCCTGGAAATTATTTTGTGAAAGTAATTGAAGATAAAAATCAAAACAAAAAGTGGGATACGGGCAATATTTTGCTTCAAAAACAGCCTGAAACAATTTTTTTCAATGCTTTAGCCATAAAATTACTGGCTGATTGGGATTCTGAAACGGAATGGAAAGTGGAGTGAAAACGGATGCATTTTGATTAAAAAAAGAAAAATATTTTCTGAAATTATTTTTTCGTGATGCTCTGTACATATAGTAAAATCAATGGCTGCAGAGGATTGATGAAAAAAATAAAAAATAAAAACAGAAAATATTTCAGCAGAAATACATGTTGTGTTCAAATCGCGAAATTGAAGTAATTAACAATATCAACATTTTTGTGTTGAAAAAATAATGTCTTAATTTTTAGTAGTGAACGAGAAAATTGTTTACTTCGTATTAACAAAAACTCAAAAACAAGAAACCATGGC
>CAZRNW010000051.1:0-11776 GCA_964601535.1 uncultured Flavobacteriaceae bacterium | reverse complement strand
TAATTTATCGGAAATCGAAAACAGTGTAGCTGATTTTTTCGTGATTTGTGATGCCGACAGTAAAACACACGTGGAAGCTATTGCTGATTCAGTAGATGAAGTTGTTCAGAAATCGACCGGTGAAAGACCTTTTCATGCTGAAGGATTTGAGAATGCAGAATGGATTTTAATGGATTATATAAATGTTGTAGTGCATGTGTTCCAAAAGGAAATACGTGATTACTATAATTTAGAAGCCCTTTGGGCAGATGCAGAAATTACGCTGGCTTAACGCGTTTTAATATTTGAACTAAAACAAATGAGTGAAGAGATAAAAGATAAAGAAAGCCCGAATTTAAAAAACGACGCCCAGCAAAATCAGGACGACGAGCGGAAAAAACAATTCGAGAAGATGAAAGAAAAATTCTCGAAGCAATCGCCTGTTGGCGGAGGAAAAAATTCCGGAAATAATTTTTACTGGATTTACGGCCTTGTAATCGTTGGTTTATTATTCGTAACATTTTTCGGTACCAATTTTTCATCACGCATGATTGAAATCTCTCAGGTGGATTTCGAACAGAAAATGTTATCGCATGGTGATGTTAAAGGTGTAGATATCGTTAACGAAAAATTTGCACGTATTTATATTAATCCGGATAGTCTGGCTACCCGTAACGAGTATAAGGATTCTAAAACAGGCATCGCGTTTTTTCCTGATAAAAAATTTCCCGGTCCGCATTTTAAATTAACCATTTCATCAGTTGATGATTTTTTACGTCGTATCGAGAAAGTTCAGGATGACGCTGGTATTTCAAAAGACAAACGTGTTTATCCGCATTCGGTTGAAGAAACTAATTGGATGAACGAATTAACATGGATCGCGCCAATTATTATCATGGTGCTGATATGGATGTTTATGATGCGCCGCATGAGTGGCGGAGCAGGAGGGGGTCCGGGACAGATTTTCAACATCGGAAAATCAAAAGCAGTTTTATTTGATAAAGACACGAATGTAAATATCACTTTCGATGATGTTGCGGGATTAGATGGTGCGAAAATTGAAATTAAAGAAATTGTAGATTTTTTAAAGAATCCAAAAAAATATACCGACTTAGGCGCAAAAATTCCGAAAGGAGCGTTATTGGTTGGTCCTCCCGGTACAGGTAAAACATTATTGGCTAAAGCTGTTGCCGGTGAAGCGAAAGTTCCGTTCTTCTCTTTATCAGGTTCTGATTTTGTGGAGATGTTTGTGGGTGTTGGAGCAAGCCGTGTGCGTGATTTATTCCGCAACGCGAAAGAAAAAGCACCTTGTATTATTTTTATTGATGAGATTGATGCCATCGGACGTGCCCGCGGAAAAAATGTTTCAGCTGGTGGAAATGATGAACGTGAAAATACCTTGAACCAACTCTTAACTGAGATGGATGGTTTCGGAACCAATAGCGGTGTCATTATTTTAGCTGCAACAAACCGTGCTGATATATTAGACAGAGCCTTAATGCGTGCAGGTCGTTTCGACAGACAGATTTATGTTGATATGCCGGATGTGAATGAGCGCAAGGAAATTTTCAAAGTGCATTTAAAACATATTAAAATTGATGACTCTGTTGATGTGGAATTCTTAGCACGTCAGACTCCCGGATTTAGCGGTGCTGATATTGCGAATATTTGTAATGAAGCTGCTTTAATAGCTGCCCGTGCAAATAAAAAACAAGTGACGAAGCAGGATTTCTTAGATGCGGTGGATAGAATTATTGCAGGTTTAGAAAAGAAAAATAAGATTATCACCCCGCACGAAAAGAAAACAATTGCGTATCACGAAGCAGGACATGCGACAGTGAGTTGGATGTTGGAATACGCTTCTCCATTAGTAAAAGTTACAATAGTACCACGCGGACGTTCATTAGGAGCGGCCTGGTATTTACCTGAAGAAAGACAAATTACAACCGCTGAGCAAATTATGGATGAGATGTGTGCGGCTTTAGGCGGACGTGTAGCTGAAGAAATCACATTTGGTAAAGTGAGCACAGGCGCATTAAGTGATTTGGAAAAAATTACCAAGCAGGCTTATGCAAGTATCGTATATTATGGTCTGAACGATAAAGTGGGTAATGTAAGTTTTTACGATAGCAGCGGACAATCTGAATTCAGTTTTGGAAAACCTTATAGCGAGGCCACCGCAAAAATTATAGATGAGGAAGTGAAGAAGATGATTGACATTGCTTATGCACGTACTAAACAAATCTTAACGCTTAACAAAGAAAAACTTTCTATCCTGGCTAATAAATTATTAGAGAAAGAAGTTATCTTTAAAGAAGACTTAGAAGAAATTTTTGGTAAACGTCCTTTTGATAAAGCAGACGAAGTTATTGAAATTAAATCTTCTGCAGATATTGGTAATAATAACGATACTAATATTACGCCTGTAGTTTAAAATTAGTTTTCAGAAAAGAAATAAGCCCGGAGATCATCTTCGGGCTTTTTAATGAACAAATCTCACTTATTTAGCTCAAAACTAAAATATATTTAGGGAACCTTTATTTTGAATGAGTGAAAAATTCACCTTTTTTCTATTTACTATCTAAGTTTGTAGTGTAAAATGTTAATTAATTTTTATACAAAAAATCATACAAACGCAACACAATGAAACGCCACTTTTTTATTAAATCAATTTTATGTTTGTTTTTATTATTTGGGGTATTTAATAAAGCTAAATCCCATTCTGTTCAGGTGGCTTATTGCGTAGATTGCGCAGGAAATTTAAGAATTTTTGTTGAGCATTGGCATGCGAATGCGGCAGCAAATACAACAAGTATGACTATTACTTTAGTAGTTGGCACTGTAACAACAACACAAACACAATCACCACTTAATAATCTGCAAAATGTAACACTAGCTAACTTACCTGGTTGTTCCACTCCAATTATTTCTGTTGCCGGTTGCACCGGACAAATGAACACCTATAATGACTGGGTTTATTTTGATTATACTGGTTTACCCACTGGGACACCAATTCAGTTTACAATTATAAGCGGGAGTAATGTTTTTACCCAGGATGGGTGTAACATGTATCCTTTAACAGTTACTTTTACAATTCCGCCTCCGGTAACAAGTAATACACCTATAAGTTTATGTACCGGAGCCCTGACTCCTTCTATTGGCGTACCTGCAGGTGTGAGCTGGAGCAATACAAATCCGGGGATTGGTTTGCCGGCAAGCGGAACAGGTTCTATTGCTCCTTTTATTGCTCAAGGTCCTGCTACAGGAGTCATTACTTATTCAAATGGATGTGGTATTCAAAATATGACTATTACAACAACACCTGCTCTTACCTTAACTCCGGCAAGTAACGCACCATTTTGCGCAGGTAACACTTTAAACTTAACTACAAATGCTGCTACTTCCTATACCTGGTTAGGCCCGAATTCGTTTACATCTAATGTTCAAAATCCAAGCATAACCGGTGCTACATCGCTTGCAACAGGCGCTTATACGGTGATAGGTTCGAGTGCTACGGGTTGTACCGCAAGTGCTATTACGAATGTTGTAGTGAATCCTTTGCCAACACCAACCATTACAAGTAATAGTCCGGTCTGCCTTAATTTTCCTATGAACTTTAGTGGGAGTGGTGGAGTAAGTTATTCATGGAGCGGTCCGGGTTTGTCAAGTACAATGCAAAATCCTACTATACCAAATGCATCAATGTCTAATAATGGTAATTATGTATTAACGGTAACTGATGCCAACGGATGTGTTAATTCAACTAATCAGAATTTTGTTGTAAATCCTCAGCCAATGGCTTCCGTGTCAGGTAATACGGTTTGCCAAAGCCTGAATACTTTTCTGAGCGCAGGCGGTGGAGTCTCTTATAACTGGACCGGTCCGGTCGGATTTAGTTCAATAAACCAAAGCCCCGCAATTACTAATGCGCAGCTAAATAATTCAGGACAGTATCAAGTTATAATTACTGATGCGAATACTTGTTCAGATACTCTTACAGCTAACTTAATAGTTAATCCAACACCGGCGCCGCAAATCGTTACGAATAGCCCAATATGTATCGATCATGCCTTGTCGTTAAATGGTTCCGGTGGTGTATCCTATTTTTGGAGCGGGCCTAACGGATTTTTCTCGGCAGTGCAAAGCCCTTCGCTTATAGCTAACACTGTTGGTTATACGGGCACTTATAATTTAACTGTTACTGATATAAACGGGTGTATAAATTCAACCTCAGCTAATGTAATTGTGCATCCAATACCGGATATTTCAATTACTTCTACAAAAGATTATGGTTGTCCCCCTTTCTGTTCTGATTTTTCATTTGTTAGTTCACACCCTATTCAAAGTTACAATTGGTCATTAGGTAACGGTTATACAGGTACTTTAACATCTACTCAGGGATGTTACAACGCAACCGGTATTTATACTGTAAATGCCGAGGTAATGAGTATTTATGGCTGCTTAAATTCAACTACACATACTATTGAAGTTTATCCTGTTCCTGTTGCAGACTTTAACCACTCCCCAATTAAACCAATAATTAATATTGATGGCGAAGTCTCTTTTACCGATGCATCTTATAATGCAAATATTACGGAATGGAATTGGTACTTTATGAATACAGCACAATATACTTCAGTAGAGCAAAACCCGACTTTTATGTACACCGAACCAGGTAATTATGTAGTTGCTTTGGTGGTAAAGAGTGATAAGGGATGTTTAGATACAGTTTTACGTCCATTGGTAGTTGGCGAAGATTATGGAATTTATGTACCAAATGCTTTCACTCCAAATGAAGATGGATTAAATGATATTTTCCAGCCTAAAGGTTTTGGTATTGTTGAGTACGAATTGAATATTTTTGACCGTTGGGGCGAAAAAGTTTTCCATACCAAAGCATTTGAAGAAGGATGGAACGGTTCTTTTCAGGGTAGGGGAACAAAAGGTTGCGAAGAAAGCTCCTATACCTGGATAATTAACCTAACTAACGTTTTCGGAAAAGCCTACGAGCTTACAGGACACGTTATTCTTATAAGATAATCTTTTTCTCAAAAACAGCTTCTTTAATATTATCTTTATCACGCCTAATGTTGTTGAGCATTAAAAATGATTAAAGAAGTTGCTATAGGACTGCTGTTACTTACGTCACCATTTTATTGTCATGCAGGTAAACCTTCAGAAGAGGTTAAATCAAATCGTAGTTTGATTTCTTTTACCGAAAACAAAGGACAGGTATCCGATCAAAATTATGTGGCCCGCCCGGATGTTTTGTTCTGCGGTACTGACGGAAAAATGGATTTTCATATCCGTAATAATGGTGTGAGTTATCAGTTAAAAAAAATTAATTCCTGGAAGACTCAAAAAAATAGCGAAGCAATAAATAAGAGTAATACGGATAATAAATTACCGGGTGAGATAATACTTTATAGAATTGACAGCTACTGGAAAAACTGTAACGCAGATGTAAAAATTAAAACGGACAAGGTTTGTACTGGTTATTCTAATTATTATTTACCTACTTGTCCGCAAGGGGCCTTGAAAGTTCAATCTTATGAGGGCGTTTTATTAAGAAATTTATATACTGGAATCGATGTTCATTATTATCAAAAAAACGGAACTCTTAAACATGATTATTTAGTTGCGCCAAAAAGTGATTATAAACTTATTCAAATTGAAATAAAAGGTGCGGAGATAAGAATTCAAGCGGATGGTAGTGTAATTTTAAAAACACCTTTAGGTGAAATTCAGGAAGGAGCACCTGTTGTTTTTCAGAACAGCAAACAAATTAAAGCATCCTGGAAACTTAATAATAATAGTTTAAGTTTCGATATTCCGGATTATGATAGTAATCAATCGCTCATCATCGATCCAATGGTTCGCGTTTGGGGCTCTTATTACGGAGGGAACTCCACGGATTTCGGACAATCGTGTGTTACCGACAATTCAGGAAATATTTTTCAAAGTGGTTATACAAGCTCCACATCAGGCACATCAATTGCTACAAGCGGCGCCTATCAAACAACATGGATGGGTATTGAAGATGCTTATTTGGTGAAACTAAATTCTGCAGGAGTTCGACAGTGGGCAACTTATTATGGAACTATGGTCGACGATCATGCTTACGGTTGTGCAGCGGATAATTCTGGTAATGTTTATATCTCCGGCGATACACAGAGCCCCGTTAATATGGCAACTCCTTCATCTCATCAATCTGTTTTTGGCGGAGGTAACACTGATGCTTTTTTGGCTCAATTCGATCCTTCAGGCGTACTTCAATGGGCAACGTATTACGGTGGAAGCGCTGACGATATCGGGCAATTATGCAACACCGATCCTTCAGGAAATATCTATTTAATCGGGAATACTTACAGTACAAATAATATTTCAACTCTCGGTTCCCATCAATTAAATATTAGCGGCTTACAGGATGTGTTTTTAGTAAAGTTTAATTCGGCAGGTGTTCGTCAGTGGGGAACTTATTATGGCGGGAATGGTGACGATTTTGGTTACAAAGTTTGTACCGACGCAGGTAACAATGCTTACATAAGCGGATACACTGCCAGTACAAATAGTATCTCTACAACAGGAAGTCACCAGCCGTTACACGGTACAGGTGTTTTCGATGCATTTTTAGTAAAATTTAATTCTTCAGGTGTTCAGCAATGGGGAACTTACTATGGAGGTACCGGACTTGATTACGGACAAAGTTGTGGAAGTGATAATCTTGGTAATGTTTATTTGAGCGGCTATACACAAAGCAATAATGGAATCAGTACGGCACTATCACATCAGGTTTCTTTTGGCGGCGGATCACTGGATGCTTTTCTTGTTCAGTTTAATTCCTCAGGAGTTCGTCAGTGGGGAACATATTATGGAGGTACAGGAAATGACAGGGGGTTCGGAGTAACAACTGCAACGAATGCAAATGTTTATTTATCAGGAATGACAACAAGTGGAGGCGGAACTGTAATCGCAACTGCAGATGCACATCAGTTGAATTACGGCGGAGGTCCGAGTGATGCTTATTTTGCTGAGTTCAATTCTTCAGGCGCAAGAGTATACGGGACTTATTACGGAGAGTTAGGTGATGATGTTGGATTTGGATGTACAGTTGATAATTCGGGTCAATTTTATTTAAGTGGTTATACCTCTAGCACAGTCAATATTTCAACTGCTAGTTCACATCAAAGTGTTTTCGGTGGTGTTGTTGATGGCTATTTAGTAAAGTTTCAACCTTGTAATGCCCCACCTGCACCAACTGATGTTACGCCTTCTGTAAATCACACCATTTGTTCGACACAAAACACAACAATAAGTGTAAGCGGACTCGGAACTATTAATTGGTATTCTTCTCCAACTTCAACAATTAGTCTGGCTACAGGAACAACTTATATTACTCCGACATTAACCGCTACAGGTACTTATAGTTATTATGCTCAGGATTCAACTTGTGCGAATGGTCCGAGAACATTAATCAGTGTAGTTGTAAGTATTTGTTCAAGTGTTTTAACTATGGGACCTTCAACTTCGATGGTGATTTTATATCCGAATCCAAATCCGGGCGCTTTCACAATTGAACTCAATAATAATTATCCGAAAACAATTTCTGTTATTGATCTCCTCGGACGGGTCTTGAGAACAGAGGAAACTTCCGAATCAAGAATTAATTTCGAAATTCCAAACTTATCCAACGGAATTTATTTTGTAAAAATAAAAACCGCCGAAAAAGTACAGGTAATTACAATTTCCAAGCAATAGGCAATTGCAAAAAAAACCGTCTCAACTATTGAAACGGTTTTTATTATTAATCTTCAAATCTTGAATCTTTGAATTAACCAATCGGCGGCGGAACATTATTAAATAATCCCGCTAATTCCGGCTGAGTTTCAGCTGCTAACCATCCCGGCATTCCTGCTTTCCAAACTTGTGATTGTTTGGTTAATTGTCCGGATGCTGCCATAGCTTGTAATTGTTGTAAATTAAACGGACCGGTTTGTTGTCCGTTTACAGCAACGTGGAACTGAATAATCGGAGGAGGAGGCGTATTTGTATTATTCATTCCTGTATTGGCGTTAAACTGATTATTCTGGTACATATTGCCCATTTGATTCGCCATGCCAAAACCCATGCCTGCACCTAAACCTGCACCCATGATACCACCGCCATTTTGATTCTCTGCGGCTTTCTCCATCGATACACCGGATTGGAACTGATTGAAGGCACCTAAATTTCCAACAATACCCATACTGCTGCGTTTGTCAAGCATCGCTTCAACTTCAGGAGGTAAAGAAATGTTTTCGATTAAGAATTTTGTTAACTCTAAACCAATCTCGTTAAACTCGGGACGGATTTTTTCGGTGATGATTTTAGAAACTTCATCGTAATTACTTGCCATGTCCAACACCGGAATTTTACTTTCGGCAATGGCATCCATACCGCGTGATACGGCGATATTTCTTAATTGTTCGTTGATTTCATCGGTTGTGAATTCAGAATTAGTAGAAGCAATTTCTTTATAGAATAAAGCAGCGTCTTTTAATTTGAAAGCATAAGAACCAAAAGCACGAATGCGTAGCGGACCAAATTCAGCATCACGTAACATAATTGGATTTTTAGTTCCCCATTTTTGATTGGTGAATTGTTTGGTATTGAAAAAGAACACATCCGCTTTAAACGGAGAATTAAATCCGTATTTCCAGCCTTTTAATGTGCTCATGATTGGCATATTCTGAGTCGTCAGATTATGCATACCCGGCTGAAAAATATCGGCAGCGGTTCCTTCGTTTAAAAATAAAGCTAGCTGACTCTCACGTACAGTTAACTTCGCGTTCATTTTAATTTCATTCTGGTAACGTGGAAATTTCCACATAATAGTATCGTTCCTGTTGTCGGTCCATTCAATTATATCAATGAATTCCCCTTTAATTTTGTCAAATAATCCCATGGTTATATAAAATTTATAAGATAAATGTAAAACATTTTATTATATCATTTTCGTTAAAAAGCATTAATGAGCATATTTGTAGAAATTAAATTGACTGATAAACACATAATTGTAATAGGAGGCGGGGCGGCCGGCTTTTTCGCGGCTATAAATGCGGCGGAAATGAACCCGGGAATTAAAGTCACCATCCTCGAAAAAAGCAATAAACTATTAGCGAAAGTGCGGGTTTCGGGTGGAGGAAGATGTAATGTAACGAACCATTGTTTTGACGTGAATGAATTGGTAAAGAATTATCCGCGTGGTTCTAAAGAATTAAAACAAGTCTTTTCGCGTTTCAATGTGAGTGATACAATCGCCTGGTTCAAAAAACACGGTGTTGAATTAAAAACAGAACCCGATAACCGAATGTTTCCGGTAAGCAATTCATCAGAAACGATTATCGATTGTTTTATGTACGAAGCAAAAAAACACAACATTGAAATCCGAATGAATGAGGAAGTCCTTTCAATATCCCGAAACACAAAACCCGAAACCCGAAACCCGAAACTCGAAATCCGAACAAACCTGGAATCCTATTCAGCGGATGCAGTCATAATAAGTTCCGGCGGCCACAACAGCGCAAAAAATTATTCTTTTATCCAAAAAACCGGACATACAATTACGCCTTTAATCCCAAGTCTGTTTACAATTAATTTACCCGGAAATAATATTAAAGAGCTAATGGGATTAAGCGTTCGTAACGCAACGGTAAGAGTAGAAAAAACAAAACACCAATATACCGGACCCGTTTTAATTACGCATTGGGGATTAAGTGGTCCTGCTGTTTTAAAATTATCTGCTTTTGCGGCGAAAGATTTTTTTGATTTGGATTATAACGCCAATATTTTAATAAATTGGACGGGAGATTTAAATGGTGAGTTGGTGAGTTCTGAATTGGTGAGTTGGATGAAGGAGAAAAGTTTAATAATAAATACACCGCTTTATGAAATCCCAAAACGCTTATGGGCTTTTTTAGTGGAGAAAGCTGAAATTGCCGATAACAAACCTTGGAATGAATTGAGTAAAAAACAAATGAATAAACTCGCGCAGGTTCTCACCAATGATATTTACAATATGAAAGGCAAAACCACTTTTAAAGAAGAATTTGTTACGAGTGGGGGAGTGAACCTGAAAGAAATTGATTTTAAAACCATGCAAAGCAAATTAATCCCCGGACTTTATTTCTGCGGTGAAGTTTTGGATATCGACGGCATCACCGGCGGTTTTAATTTTCAGAACGCTTGGAGTACAGCTTTTGTTGCAGCTAGTTCCATTTAATCACCCGTAATTTTGACACAGATTTCGCAGATGATAAAGAAATAAATTAATCTGTGTTAATCCGTGTAATCCGTGACTGATTTTCAAAATGCATGGAGTACGGCTTTTGTGGCGGCTACTTCTGTCTGATATTCTTCCCTTCAGTTTAAATCATGTTTTTTCCTGACAGAAGTCATAATCGATCTTTTTGACCTGAAATACCTTTGGTCAAACAAAAAACCAAAAATTATGAAAAATCTTTACTTAACAGCATTCGCATTACTGAGCGTATTTACAACAAGCGCACAGCTAACATTAACAAAGGCAACGCATGAACCTGTAATTGGTGATTTAGATAAAAGAACTAATTACGATTCCACAACTGTTGTACCTAAAAACACTGGCACAGGACAGACTTGGAATTTTACCTCGATGACATCAACTTCCGGATCTTATACAACAGCTTATATTAGTCCGGGCAGCGCACCTAACGGAACCTTGTTCCCTGCTGCAACGATCGCAAGTAATGATCTGGGGAATAACAGATACGATTTTAATAGATCAAGCGGATCGGTTTTTGAGATGCTCGGACAAAGTGACCTTGCGAATTCGGAATTTATGGTGTTCTCAAATTACGGAACGTTACGTTCATGGCCTATTTCTTATGGTTCTGTTTCAACTGACAATTGGGCGGCTTTGCAAACTAGTCCTTCAGGTACCATGAGCATGGTTGGAACAGTAACTGTTTCGGCTCCGGGTTCAGGTACTGTTATTTTGCCGAATGGTAATAAGCATAATAATTGTTTGCAGGTGATCGAAACCATTACTATTACAGTGAGCTCAGGAACTTTTTCGGCCAATGCTTTAATAAGAAATACATTCTATTATTCTTCATTAAGCAAATTCCCGATCTTTGAAATGTATTACGAATCATTTCCCGGCGACCCTTTAAAATTTGGCGCTTCTGCAAATTCAGATGCTTTATTGGCTGGCGTAAATGAAAATATTGTTTTGCCTCAAACTACAACTATTTACCCGAACCCGACAAACAGCGAGTTAAACATCGCTTTAGATAATCAGGAGACTCCTGTTTCATTACAGGTAACAGATTTACAAGGCAGAGTAGTATTGGATGTTGAATATTCTAATTCTATAAACGTTGCTACACTTGAGCAAGGCTTGTATGTTTTAAAACTGAATTATAAAGACAGAACAGCTTTTGAAAGATTTGTAAAGACAAATTAAGATAAGCCGATAATAAAATTGCCCCAAGGAATTGTTTCGGTAAGAAATGGTTCTTTGGGGCTTTTTGTTTTTATAATTAACTCACCCTTATCTCCTCAATCACCAACTGCGTCGTTACAGAGCCTCTAAAATCATTTTCCTGGATTTTAAAAACGATGTCGATTGGGATTTTACGTTGGAAGAAACTTAAAAAATCACCTTTATCGTAAGCAATGGCAGGGAAACGCACATTCGGATTTTTAGATTGAAACAAATCTAATTTTAAATGATTGGTGCCAACTACTTTTCCCCAGCCGGTATCAATTACATTTT
>CAZRNW010000050.1:0-11844 GCA_964601535.1 uncultured Flavobacteriaceae bacterium | reverse complement strand
AGCCATACCATAATGCCAATTGTTGTTAAAAGGTATTTGTTCTTTATGAGTTTTAAAAATTTCATTTTACTTTAGTATAAAGTTAAGTCAAAAAAGAGCCCTCATTATTTAGTTTGAAAGCAATTATTAATATAGCATTGTTAGTTTGTTTGGCTTTCCCGGCCCCTTGTTTTTCTCAGGAAAACAGCACATTCAAGACCCAACAAATGAAAAATAAGCGGGTTAAAGATGCATATTCCTTAAAATGGCCTGCTTTAGAGGCTGAATTGAAAGCTAAAAAGATTAATCCATCATCTCTGGAGGTATTTATCAGAATATTCAAAAAAGAAAAAGAACTGGAATTATGGGTTAAAAACAAAGCCGATGCTCAATTTACTTTTCTAAAAAAAATAGCCATTTGTGCCTCAAGCGGTGAATTAGGACCAAAGCGGAAAGAGGGCGATTATCAGGTGCCTGAAGGAATTTATGATATTCCGTCTTATAACCCGAACAGCTCCTATTTTTTAGCCCTTAAAGTCGGATATCCGAACAAAAGTGATAAAATATTGGTTGACGGTAAACGCACGGGCGGTGACATTATGATACATGGAAATTGCGTTACCATTGGCTGCATTCCTTTGCAGGACGAACCCGTAAAAGATGTTTATATGCTTTGTGTTGAGGCCAAAAACAACAATACTTCTCCCCGTGTTGAAATTTATCCTTGCAGGTTTACTGCCGAGAATGTTAAGTTTCTTGAAGATAATTTTAATGAAGGCAAAAATAATTTCTGGAAAAATATAAAGCCGGCTTATACTTACTTTGAAGCAAATAAATCACCGGCTAAATACAGTATAAACGCAAAGGGACTTTACGTTTTTAATAATTAAGCTTTTTCTCCTTTGTCAGCGCCGCCTGATGCTTTTCCTGCAATACCTTCCAGGTCGCGATCGAAGAAATATAATCCGCCTTTATCATCACCAACCAATTTCAATTTATCAACGATCTGACGCGCTAATGATTCTTCTTCTATTTGCTCACTCACATACCACTGCAAGAAGTTATGAGTGGTGTAATCTTTTTCTTTTAGGGTAATTTCAACAAGTTTATTTATTTCTGAAGTCACTTTTATTTCGTGTTTCAATACCTCTTCAAAAACAAATTTTACCGATTTAAAATTTGCCGGTGGCTGCTTTAAAGCAGGAACTAAACCGTGTCCGCCCCTTTCGTTCACGAATTTAATCAGCTTTAGCATGTGCATCCGCTCTTCGTCAGCGTGCGTATATAAAAAAGCTGAAATCCCGTTAAGGCCTTGCGTTTCGGCCCAGCTGGCCATTGCTAAATAATATTGTGATGAGGACGCCTCTAATTCAATTTGCTTGTTTAGGGCTGTGCTTACTTTTGAACTTAACATGATATATTTGTTTTAGAATGATAGCATAAAGTTATATCTTTATTTTCATTTTAAAAAACGGCCCGCCGATAATGTTTAACCGCCTGGTATTTTTTCAAAGACAATTAGTCTTTACCCTTCTCTTTATGGGAATGGTATCCGTTTTAATGGGGCAGGATAAGGCACTAGAAAAAATAAAAGAGCATCTTCTTCTGGCCGACAGTCTTTCGGGTATTGATGCGCCTCAGTCTGTAGTGAATGCCGAGAAGGCTGTTGAATTAGCACTTAGCTTAAATGACGACAGTCTTAATTTCGAATGCATGTTTCAAAAGGGCATTTCAAAATTCTTTGCTTCCAATTATAACGATGCCCTTATGGCTTTTATGAAGTGTAAAGAGATTGCAACTAAAGTAGGCAAAAAACAATTCATTATTAAGAGCCTGAATGCAATGGCAAATACGTATAAAAATTATGGCCGTAGTGATGCCGCAATTTCTGCTTATAAAGAAGCCATGAGTTATATTGATCAGAATCAATTAAGCAATAGCCTTATTCTTGTAAAAAGCAATCTAATTGGACTATACCGGGAGATAAATAAAGTTGACAGTTCGCTGCTATATTGTTATGAGATTTTAGCTTTGCTGCAAAAGCACGGCACTAAAAGTCAGGCTTTCGTTTCAAACATGTATGGCGATATGCTCTTTGGCTACATGGCTTTAAAAAATAAAGATTCTATTGTTAAATACGAGAAAATAGCGCTTGATTCAAAGCGTGCTTCAGGTGATGAAATTGGTTTAGCGAGTTTTTTACACAATATCGCCGGTTATTATGGTGAAAACGGAGATTTAAAAAAGGCCGAGAACTATTTCCGCGAATCACTCACCATCGATCATGGCAATATTGAGCTCGTTTACATGGATAAAAAAGAACTGGCCGAAAATCTTACCAAGCAAAAAAAGTTTGAAGAGGCTTCTCGGCTTTTTGCAGAAAGTTTTATTTTGGCTGACAGCATTAATAAAATGCAGACGATAGAAAAGATGAGTGAGATGGAGGTGAAGTATGAAACCGGAAAAAAAGAAGAGGAATTAAAGCGCATTGGAGCGGAAAAAGAAATATCTGATTTAAAAGCTAAGCAGTCGAAGCTTTGGTTGTGGATTTCCTCAGGCGGTATTTTATTTGTTCTGATAATTATGCTTGTGTTATTCAAACAAAATAAAAACCGGAAACAAGCCAATAAATTATTACAGCGGCAAAACGATGAAATTGTTCACCAGAAAAAAGAAATTACCGATAGTATTAATTATGCGAAAAGGATTCAGCTCGCCATTCTTCCTCCAGACAAAATGGTGAAACGTCTTTTGCCAAATTCATTTGTTTTTTATAAACCAAAAGACGTTGTGAGCGGTGATTTTTATTGGGTGGAAGAAAAAAACGGAATGGTGATGTTTGCCGCCGTTGATTGTACTGGGCATGGTGTGCCCGGCGCCATGATGAGTGTTGTAGGTTTAAATTTATTGAATCAGGCGGTGAAAGAAAAAAATCTGACAAAGCCCTCCGATATATTACAGCATCTCGACACGGGAGTTACCGATACATTACGCCAAAGCGGAGACACCGACAGTATAAAAGACGGCATGGATTTATCATTATGCTCGTATAATCCAAAAACACTGGAGCTGCAATACGCGGGCGCTTTTAATAATTTATGGGTAGTGAGGGAAAAAATTTCTTCAAATTATAAGCCCCGGGGAGCCAACGAGGTATTTTTTGAAGAGCATCTACTCGAGGTAAAGGCCGATAAATTCCCGATAGGCAGTAATCTCGATGGTATAGCTGATAATTACAGCAATTATTCGATTCAGCTGCAAAAAGGCGATTGTGTTTATTTATACTCTGATGGTTTTGCCGATCAGTTTGGCGGGCCAAGAGGTAAAAAATTTAAATACAATTATCTGAAAAAACTTCTGATTTCTCTCCGCGAATTACCGCCTGATGAACAACGCGAAAAATTATTAAGCACTATCGAAAACTGGAGAGGAAATTTAGATCAGGTGGACGATATTCTGGTGATTGGCGTTTGCATATAAATGAATTGCAAGTATTTTATAGCCATCATTCCGCCGGAACCGGTTTTTTCTGAGGCTGAAAAAGTAAAACTGGAGATTTCTGAAAAGTACAACAACAAAAGCGCTTTGCGCTCGCCAGCACATATTACACTTCACATGCCCTTCGAAATGAAGGAGGAAAAAGAGCTAAACCTGATTGAAAAAATTTCTGCATTCCGTTTTCCCGAATCTTTCAACATTGAATTAAAAAATTTCTCCTGCTTCGAGCCTAAAGTCATTTTTATTGATGTTGTAAAAAACGAAACACTTAATGCTTTACAAAAACAACTGGTATATCACATAAAAAGCACTTTAAATATCTTTAATCAGCACGAAGACACACGCGCCTATCATCCGCACCTGACAATAGCTTTCCGCGATTTAAAAAAAACTGATTTCTATCTGGCGAATGAAGAATACAAAAACAAAACCTTTGAAGCTGAATTTAAAGTGAACTCGTTTTTTCTGTTAAAACACACAGGCAAAGTTTGGTTACGGCACAAAGAATTTTTCTTTACAGCTTCACCATAACCTGTATCATGTGCAGGCGGGGCGGACGAATATCGCCGGGACGCGAACTGTATTCTTCGTTAAACACATTGTTTACGATATAAGAAATCTTAAATGTTTTTGAGACCTGAAACCCAAGTCTTAAATCGTGTACCCACGAACCCGCCCTGTCTTTTTCACGGTATTTTGGTAAGCCGGGTAACACATAAGTAAACGCGTAATAATCAAAACCGGATTGGATATCGTGCAATAAACTCTCGTTAAATTTCCGGTCGATGTTTTCCATGAAGCTTTGATACCTTGTGCTGAATCCAAGCGAAATAAATTTGTAATCTAACTGAATATCGTTTTTATACAAATGCCTGTTGCGGTATTTAAGAACATTTAAATAAGGAAGACCAAGCGTATCAACAGAAGGGTTATAATCGGGATTAATCGGATCAATAAAAGTATAGCCAGTAAATAAACTTACATTAACCGGGCCGATTTTTCCTGCGCCGGTAATCGTTGCCTCAAAGCCTTTAATTTGTGCGCGGCCCATGTTTTGCGATTTAAATCCTGCGTTATCAAGTAATGTTTGTAACGGAACGGTAGGGCCAGGCTGTTGTCCGTTAGGCAAGAAGAAATCAAAAGTAAATTCAACCATGTTATGGTATTCCATCCAGAAACCTGAAACATCTACAAAGCCTTTGAATTTCCCAATAGAAAAACCTTGCTTCACCCCAATTTCGGTACTCCAGCCACGCTCCGGCTGTAAAGATGGGTTCGGATAAATTTTTAAAGCACTTACTCCTGTACTTACAAATTTTTCTGCGACACTCGGAAAACGATAACCTTGTCCGTAAGAAGCCCTTAAGAAAGTATAGGTAAATAACTGATAATTCAATCCCGCCCTGAAAACAGGCTGGAATTTTAAATTAGTGATTTCTGTTTTTCCCAATTTTAAATACCCCCGCGTGTAGGCAGTATCCACCTCATAACGTTCAGCGCGCATACCAAGCGAGGCTGTAAGTTTTTTTATTTTTTTATCGAGCTGCAAATAAGCTGCGTAATTTTTTCCCGTATGCCTTCCAAACAATGAATCAGAAAATATTTGCTGTTTCATAAACACAAGTCCACCTGTAATGGTCAGTTTGTTTTGAAATTGCTTTTGATATTGCAATTCGTCGTAATATAATTCCGATGTAGATTCCTGAGCCTTGTCGTTAGTATTAACTGTAATGAAGTATCGGTTTCTGAAACTAAGTTTATTTCCGTCTCCAAAGAAGTAAGTGATGAATGGGTCTATATTAAATCGTTTATTCTTGTATTTCTGGATGTCGTTCGGACAATAAGCGCTGTCAGCATTTTTCCAAAGAAAAAACAAACCGCCTTTAACATCCATCATGTTTGTATTTACTCCAACCGACAATCCTGTAATTTTCTTGAAGTTATAGCGCAGATTCATATTAAATCTGCCACGGGTTTCATCTTCTGTTTTTAAAACATCTTCGGTTACGGTTTTTGTTCCTACTCCCAGTGTTTGGGTTACGATACCGCCACGGTATCCGTCATCATGAAACATGTGGCCGCCAATTACTAAATCGAGCTGCCCGATTTTTTGGGCGTGGGAAAAGTTGATGCCTTGTTGTTGCTGGCTAGAGCCCTTCCACCATTTGTATTGGTATTTAGGTGCGTCGTAACCGCCTGCGAAAACTGTTACTGCGGTAGTTGGTTTATCTTTTGCATAGGCAGTGCGTAAATTAATAACGCCATTTAAGGCTGATGAACCAAACAAGGCAGAAGAAGCTCCTTTAATTACTTCCACTTGTTCTAAATTTTCTATTGGTAAATAATTCCATTTTACGTCACCCGCATCGGCACTCAGCATTGGCATTTCATCCACCATCATTAAAACGCGGCTGCCTGCACCGTAAGCAAATCCGCTTCCGCCGCGGATACTCGCCTGCCCGTCGGACACGGTTACCCCGGGCACCTGATTCATAATCTGATCTAATACTGTCGTGTTTTTGTTTTCAATTAACTGAAGTTTTATTACTTCCATGCTAACCGTTACATCAGATAATTTTTGTTCAAATTTTCCTGCCGATACAACCACTTCTTCCAGCATTGTATTGGCATCAACCATGGTAAAGTCGATTTTTAAAGTATCGCCTACAACAACCGTAATTTTTTGTTTTTGGGATTTATACCCCACCATGGCACATTCTAAAGCATAGGTTCCGGATGGAACGGTCAATAAAAAATCGCCGTTAATATCGGTTGAAGTTCCTGTTTTTGGCCCTACCGAAACAATGGCCCCGGGTAAAGCATCGCTTTTGTCTTTTACCGTTCCTTTTATAAAACCATTATCCTGCCCGTAAAAATTAATTTTTAACAGAATAAAGCAAAATGTAAAAAGTAATGTAATTTTGTGCATTCCGGGTTTTAATTTCAAAGCACAATATAGAAAAGAATATTTTTAAAACAAATGCTGTCCGACGAATTATTGTATCAAATCGGCTTAACTCTTGTCAACGGAATAGGAGACAGTCATACTAAAAATCTTTTAGCTTATTGCGGAAGCGCCGGCGCGGTGTTTGAAGCTAAAAAAACAACACTTTTAAAAATTCCCGGTGTTGGTGAATTTGTTGCGAACGCATTATTAAACGGAAAAAACGTATTACACGAAGCAGAAAAAGAAATCCGTTTTATCGAAGAAAATAATATTACCCCGCTTTTTTTTACTGACGAAAATTATCCTCACCGTTTAAAGTTTTGTAATGATAGTCCTGCACTTTTATATTACAAAGGCAATGCCAATTTAAATGCAGAAAAAATTGTTGCCGTTGTGGGAACGCGTTTGCCTAGCGCATATGGCATTGAACAAACCGAAAAATTTATTGCCGAGTTAAAAAACACAGGTATTCTAGTAGTGAGCGGTTTGGCTTATGGCATTGATGTGATTGCACACAAAAAAGCATTAGAAAATGATTTAGATACAGTTGGCGTTGTTGCCCACGGACTTGACAGAATTTATCCTTCACTGCACGAAAACATTGCGATGAAGATGCAGAAAAAAGGCGGGATACTAACTGATTTCAGGAGCGGAACTAATCCTGATGCCGTTAATTTTCCAAAGAGGAACAGAATTGTCGCCGGCATGTGTGATGCTTTAGTAGTGATGGAAAGTAAACGCGATGGCGGAAGTTTAATTACAGCGACAATTGCCAACAGCTATAATAAAGATGTTTTTGCTTTTCCGGGACGCACCAATGACCCTCAAAGTGAAGGCTGTAATGCCTTTATTAAAATGAACCGGGCCTCTTTAATGGAAAGTGCAGCCGATTTATTTTATATAATGGGATGGGAAGACACAAAACAAGAAATAAAAAAAGAATCCTCTCAGATTCCGCTGTTATTGAAGCTCAACGAAGAAGAGCAAAAGATTGTGGATGCATTTACCAATAAAAAGCAGGTTCACATGGATGAAATTAGTTATGCTAGTAATTTCCCGGTAAGTAAGGTTTCATCGCTTCTTCTGCAATTAGAATTCTCCAATGTCATTAAGTCTCATCCCGGGAAGATGTATTCGTTGGTTTAATGTTTCGGGTTCCGTGTTTCGGGTTTTTTGTTCTCATTTAATAAACACGAAACAATAAACCACAAACCAAAAAACCCTATATTTACCTAGTGTTTCTATCTGACATAGTAGGACAAAAAGAAGTAAAAGGGCGCCTTTTAAAAATGGTGAATGAAAACCGTTTACCTCACGCTTTATTATTTACAGGCGCTGATGGGTCAGGGAATTTACCAACCGCTATTGCCTTTGCACAATATCTTTTTTGCACTAACAAAAAAAATAATGATTCCTGCGGGGCTTGTCCTTCTTGTTTAAAGACAAGTAAATTAGTTCATCCGGATTTGCATTTTGTTTTTCCGATTGCAAAATCGAAAGATGTAAAAAGAAGCAATGACCTTATCACTGAATTCCGCGAAGTGTTTTTAGAAACGCCTTATTTAACTTTAAACGATTGGTTTGACAGTTTGGGTGCAGAAAATAAGCAGCCCATTATTCCTGTTGAAGAAAGCGGACACATTATTAAAGAATTAAGCTACACTAGTTACGAGGGGCTTTATAAAATGATGGTTATCTGGCAACCGGAAAAAATGAATACGGAAGCCGCCAACAAATTATTAAAAGTACTTGAAGAGCCGCCGGAGCAAACATTATTTATTTTAGTTAGTAATAATCCCGATTCACTTTTATCCACCATTATTTCGCGCGTGCAGCAAATTCCTTTTGCGCGCTTAACAGAAAAAGAAATTTCGGAAGCGTTGATTCAGAAATTTGGCGTGACTGCTGATAATGCAGCACAAGCTGCCTATTTGTGCGACGGAAATTTTAATGAAGCCATTAAACAATTAACCCAAAACGACGACGAGCTTTCTTTTTTACAACACTTTCAGTCTTTTATGCGGCTTGCTGTTAGATTTGATTGCGATAAAGCGCTATCATGGATAGATAATAACGCTGCGCAGGGACGCGAAAAACAAAAACAGTTTTTACATTATTCCCTCGAGATTTTCCGTGACAGCCTGATGTATAATTTTGGCTCCCGGGACTTAGTTCGCCTCGGCGGTAACGAAAAACAATTTCTTGAAAAATTTGCTCCATTTGTTACACAAAAAAATTACGAAAAGCTGGTTGAAGAATTTAACGGCTCTTATTATTATATAGAAAGAAACGCCAATCCGAAAATATTGTTCATGGATTTGCTTTTAAAAACAAACGAATTAATTAATTTGAAATAGAATGAAGTACAAATTTGTTTACGTTAATTTCCGAGCAAATTAGACTTCATTCCAGGAAAACATTTAACATGAAAAAATTTACACTCTTATTTTCGCTCTTATGCTCCGGCACAATTATTGTTGCACAAATTAATCTCGGCGGCTTAAAAGATAAATTAAAAGACAAAACCGACAATGCGGTTGCGGATAAATTCAAGAACAAGGCTAAAAGCCAACTATCGGAATCGCTTGACAAATCACGTAAAGAGTTTGATGAGAGTAATTTTAACTACGCTATTTCTTTTATTGATAACAGCGGAACTTTTGAGAATGATGAAAAAGGAAGTTCGGTTGGAAACTCAATTTCAAGCGCTAAAAAGTTTTCTGAGGGTAACGACATTTCGGCAGAAGATAAAGCCTACATGAATAATCATAATGGTGAAATGTTCATGGCTACCAATAAATTCAGGATGGCAGAATCAAGTTTTAAGCAGGCTAAATTCTGGTACGAAAGCAATGGCACCAAAAGCGGCTTGAATTATTCGCAGGTGATTAGCAATCTGGCATTACTTTACCAATCAACCGGAAGATACACGAAAGCAAAACCATTCAGCGATAACGCCATAGAATTAAGAAAAGATTTAGATCCTAAAACCATGTACGCCGTTTCTCTTAATAATAAAGGCGTATTGCAAAAAGATTTAGGCGAATATACACAAGCTGAAAAATTATTTAACGAGGCGCTTACCGTTTTAAAAGAAAACAACGACGAATTAGGACAAGCTTTAGTACATAATAATTTGGCAATGGCGCATGCTGATATGGCTAAATTAAATGTTGCAGAAACCGATATGCAAAATTGCATCACCCACGCGGCGAAAGTTCTTAAGGATAATTCTGCAAATTATATCAAGCTTCAAATTAACCACGCCAACATTTTGCGTCTGCAAAAAAAATATACTGAAGCTGAGAAATTATATTTATCTGCTATTGTTGTCAAAGAAAAAAAATTAGGTGCTCATCCGGATTTGGCGCATTTAAAACGCGGTCTAGCCGGTTTATATATGGAAATGGGTAAAACCGCCGAGGTAGAAAAATTATTGCAGAGCGCCGTAGATATTGATAAACGCAAATTGGGCGACAGTCATCCTTCTACCCTATCCGCCATGCAGGATTTAGGAAATTATTACCGTTACGCGAATAACAATACGAAATCGTTGGAATTATTAAAATCGGTTACCGATAAGAAAAAAACAATTTACGGCGAGAAGCATCCGAATTACATTCAATCGTTAGAAGATTTGGCTTTAACCCAATGGCACAACAATCAGATTGCAGAAGCCAAAGCAAATTATCAGATTGTAATTGATAATACGCAGAACTATATTAATACATTTTTCAATTCGCTAAACGATAACGAGAAAACTTTGTATTGGGAAAAAACAAATTCATTATTACACCGTTATTATTCTTTCATTGTTGCTAATTACAGTAAAGATGTTGCGCTCGTTAATTCACTTTATAACACACTGGTAAATACAAAAGGCTTCCTTTTAAATACATCATCAAAAATCAGAAACGCTATTGCTAACAGCGGCGATGCTGAATTGCAGGAAACTTATAACCACTGGCTCGAAACCAAAGAACAATTAAATACAGCTTATCAATTATCAAAAGCTGAGTTAGCGGAAGAACACATTAATGTAGATAGTTTAGAAAACAAAGCGAACGAATACGAAAGAATTCTTTCTCAAAAAAGTGCTTTGTTTAATGAAAGCAAGAACGTGAGCACTGTGAACTTCGAAAGTATTTCGAAAACACTTGGCCCAGGAGAAGCTGCTGTAGAAATTGTAGAGGTGAATGAATACAACAATGGCTTTACGGGTAAAGCTAAATATGTGGCTGTTGTATTAAAAGATTCTAAAGCAACGATGGTTGAATTAGGCGATGCTCAGCTAATACACGATGCTGTAAAAATATTCCGTGATAAAACCATTGCTCGCAAACCCGAAAACGAAGCTTATAACATTGTTTGGAAAAGCTTAGATGCGCAATTAAGCGGTGTTAAAAAGTTATATTTATCGCTTGATGGCTTGTATCATCAGTTAAGTATTAATTCTTTGAAAGATGCAAGCGGCGCTTATTTAATTGATAAGTACACCATTTCTTTTTTAGGAAACACAAAAGACATCGTTGATGTAAAACAAACTTTGGCAGCTGCAAAAAAACCGGCCAGTGCATTTTTAATTGGTAATCCGGCTTATGGAAAAAATGGTGTGGTGAATCAGCTGCCGGGAACAGAAGCGGAAGTCAATAACATTAAAAAAATATTAAATGCATCCCAGGTAAAAAACACGGTGTTGATTGGAAACGCGGCAACAGAAGCTGAAGTCAAAAAAGTAAATTCACCGAGCATTTTACATATTGCAACGCATGGTTATTTCTTGGCCGACCTAAGCGAAGTGGAAGTGAATAAAGTTTTAGGTGTTGATGTAAGTGTTGCCAAACAAAATCCTTTGTTGCGGAGCGGTGTGTTATTAGCGAATTGCGAAAATGTGTTTGATGAAAATTATCATCCGACTACCGGAACAGACAATGGTATTTTAACTGCATATGAAGCATTAAGTTTAAATTTAGACAAAACTGATTTAGTTGTATTAAGTGCTTGCGAAACCGGATTAGGAAGTGTAAAACAAGGCGAGGGTGTTTTTGGTTTGCAGCGTTCGTTTTTAATTGCCGGTGCAAAATCCATCATCATGAGTTTGTGGAGTGTGAGTGATGAAGCGACCATGGAATTAATGACTTTATTTTATATTAATTACAGCAAAACCGGCAACAAAGAACAAGCTTTTGCCCAGGCCCAAAAACAATTAAAAACAAAATACAAAGAGCCTTTCTATTGGGCAGCGTTTGTGATGTTGAGTAAATGAGGTTTCGGGTTTAGTGTTTCGGGTTTCTTTTGTTTGAAGTTAAATATGTTTGAAAATGATTAAATTTGTTATTCAAGATAAGCGCTACCGAGTAGCGCCAATCTACCCAACGGGGGCTAGATTGGCGCTATAGAATAGCGGGTATAAACAAGTT
>CAZRNW010000049.1:0-11939 GCA_964601535.1 uncultured Flavobacteriaceae bacterium | reverse complement strand
ATTTCAGAAATTTCTCCATCGTTTTCAGAGATTTTTAATCAATCTTATAATGCCGAACAATTACATTTAACAGAAATATGCGGAGTTGGTTATAGAAAAGCATTAGAATTTTTAATTAAAGATTACTGCATTATTAATAACACCGATGACCAAGAAAAAATAGAAAGAATGTTTCTAGCTAATGTAATTGAAACTTACGTTACGGATCCTAAAATAAAATCAGTCGCTAAAAGAGCTGTTTGGTTGGGAAATGATGAAACTCATTATATTAGAAAATGGGAAGGTAAAAATTTATCGGATCTGAAAAATTTAATTACACTAACCCTCCATTGGATTGACATGGAGACCTTAACAAAAACCTTTGAGGATGAAATGCCAGGGTAAATTAGGATAAAACATTAGTGGATCAGATAAAACTCTCGTTAGCGCACATTTACAATCCGCGTTTTTATTCGTACATTTAATTAAATGAAAAATCTGCTAATAACAACTCTTTTTACACTTCAGTTTTTCATTTCAAGCGGTCAAACAAAAAAGAGTTTTAACTTTTCAGACACAAATTTTTCTGTTGGGCAAAAGCATCATTTACAAGTTTTCTATCTCTTGGGAAAACCGGATTTGGATTCTGTAAGCATTTTAACCGTTGATTCTTTAGTTCATTTTTTAAACAAGAATACCCAATTAAGTATTGAAATTGGTGTTCATCTCGATAGAGTCAATCCTAAAAGTTCCACCAACTTATCTAAGGCAAGAGCTAAAAAGGTCTCTGATTTATTAATAACCAAAGGAATTAATCCGGCACGCCTAATTGCAAAAGGTTATGGAGATACTCAGCCATTAATCAGTAAAAAAAGAATTGAACTCTCTCAAACTAAAGAAGAAATGGAAGAGCTAAACTCAAAAAACAGGAGAACTGAAATAAAGATTACATCAATTACTTTTAAATAATTGGGGTCCATTTCTCATCCGCGTTTTTATTTATCACCCACTTACAAAACAAAACCCGCCACTTATTCAGAATTAAAAAAAGAAAGCTTCCGCTTCATTACCTTTATTGTAATGCAGATGAAGTCCTGTTTAATAGTCCTACTTTTTTTATCATGCTTCTTTTCAGAGGCGCAGGAGACCATTGAAAAATTTAAGATTGAGAAAGAGCCTGAAGCACCGGCGGAATTTCCCGGGGGAATGATTGCGTTTAGCCGCTTTATTTCAAAAAATATAACTATTAACGGCGAAATTAATAGTTTTGGCTGTCAGACAATATATGTGAATTTCACCATAGAATCCGACGGCTCTGTTTCAAATGCTAGCATACTTAAGGGCGCAAGCGGTTGTCCGCCCTGCGATGAAGAAGTATTACGGGTTATTAAACTTATGCCCAAATGGAATCCCGCTAAAAGCAATGGAAAGATGGTGCCCACCACCTGGACCATTCCAATCAGAATAAAACTCAATTAGTCCTTATTTGCTCCGCCTTGGCTGACCACGTTTTTATTTGTACATTTAATTAAATGAAACGAACTTCAATTATATTATTTGTATTTATTTGTTTGTTTTCATTCTCCCAGACTGAACCACCAAAAGAATATTTCGAATGGGTAGAAAAAGGATCCAAACTTTACAACGCAAAAGATTATAAACGCTCTGCTCTTGCCTATTCTATTGCCTTTAAATTTAATGATGGCAAATCTTTACCCGAAGACAGATATAATGCTGCTTGTTCTTGGGCTATGGCAGGAAATATTGATACATCATTTTATCATTTATTCCGTTTAGTTACAAAAGCAAAAGTTACTGATTATCGCCGTTTTATTAATGATTCTGATCTGAATCGACTACATAAAGATAAACGCTGGCAACCACTTCTGGATAGCATTCTTCATAATAAAGAAATTGCCGAAGCCAAACTAAATAAACCTCTTGTCAGAATACTGGACACAATTTTAGAAGAAGATCAAAAATACAGAATGGCATTTGATGCCCTTGAAAAAGATCTCATGAAATCCAATGAACAAAGAAATAAAGAAAAGGATGACCTCGCGCAAAAGCAGATGAAAGCTGATGGTATAAATTTAAGAAAAGTCCAGGCCATTTTGGACAAATATGGTTGGCTTGGTCCGGATGAAATTGGACACGATGGAAACATGACACTTTTTCTGGTTATCCAACATTCTTATCAGAGCGTTCAGGAAAAATATTTACCAATGCTTCGGGAAGCCGTCAAAAACAAAAAGGCAGAGCCTGCAGATCTGGCTTTATTAGAAGACAGAGTTTTATTAGGGCAAGGAAAAAAACAAATTTACGGAAGTCAATTAACCATAGGAGCGGATGGAAAAAGCAGATTTTCTCCTATTGAAGATGAAGCTAACGTAAATAAAAGAAGAGCCGAAGTAGGTCTTCAACCAATAGAAGAATACGCAAAACATTTCGGCATAACCTATAAATACGACCCAAATAAAATAGAAGAAGACCCAATAAGTTTTACTTGTAACCAAGTAATTATATTTTTAGTTGCCGGGTATTTTTTGATTCTAATTATTTTGTTTTTCTTTATTAGAGTAAAACTATTTTTATCTGCATGGTTTTGGTTCTTTACAGTTTTATTCGCGCTTAATAGCTTTAGTCAGATTAATGATATAAAGAATGGCCTCCCTTATGAACCTGCAAAATGGTTATTATTTGGTTCTACAGAGGTCATTACTACAATTCTACTTAGTTTATTTCTCACTTCTCTTATTTCTATGATTATAAAGAGCAAACATACTATAATAGAAGTTATTTCAATTGGCATTATTACCTTCCTGTCTATGTATTGCTTGAATGCCTTTATCTACAAATTATTTTACCCCAATGATGGGATGCATTTCTATTTGAATGTCATGGGTATTTTAATTCCTTTTGGGCTTTTTCTTGTTATCAAAGCAATCCTGTGGTTGATACAAAGAAACAAGACTGTTAAAGCTGATTTGTAATCCTATTTTTTATACGTACATTTAATTAGTGCCTACCACTCTATCCATACGTTATTCTATTGTAACTTTATTTGTTGCGGTTTATATTGCACTTGGTTATATTTTTCATCTCAATGCTCAAGTGTATCTTTTAATAGGTATTCCATTAACCATTCTCTTTCAGTTATTCGTTGCTAAACAACCTTTACATAAATTATGGGTAAGGGATGAAGAAAAATTTACACTTAGTCCAACAGGTTTATTAATTGCAATCGGTTTTATGATTTTACCGGTTTACAAGATCATTCATTCTTTTGAGGAAGGCACATTCACTTTTGTTTCTCTTGGTTATAATTTAGCTACAATGCTCGGCGCTGTTGCTGCGGGTTTTGCATTTACACGTCTCAACAAACAAGGCATAAAAGAACTATTCGTTTGTTTAGGAATTGTTCTTTTAATAAAAGGAATTAGTTTCGCTATCATTCTATTTTGGGTTAAACCGGGAGAGCAACCAAATTACATTACAGCTATTACTTCTTTATTAACTTACATTCCCATTGCATTTATTGTAGAAGAAGTTGTTTTCCGAGGCATGTTGGATTCTTATATTCACGCTTCACAAAAGTCAATTGGTATTTGGTCAGTATTTTTTATTTCTGCCTTATGGGCACTATGGCATTTACCGCTTTCAACCAGTAACGAATCCATTCCATTTTTTATTATTGCATCTCTTATTAATACTGGCATTTGGGGTATCCCGCTTTCCATTTTTTGGAGACGCACAGGAAACCTCGCCGTGCCGGTATTCTCACATGCATTTATAGATGCGATAAGGGATGCGATAAAATAGCAGGCACTTGCCATCTGCGTTTTTATTTGTACATTTAATTTAAAAAAAATCCATGTTCACTCTCGATCAAATAAAAGCAGTCCACTCCAAAGTAAAAAGTGGAGCCGATTTTCCAAATTACATTCAGGATATAATTAAACTTGGGGTTAGTTCTTACGAAACTTTTGTGCACGACGGTCATACCGTTTTTAACGGAAAAAATAATTATCAAATAACTTCTCCTCCGAAATATGATGCACTTGTTGTAGCTGATAAAAGCAACGGCGAGAAATTCACTGCAGAACTAAAGCTCCACCAAAAAGGTGGAAGTGACTACCCCACCTTCTGCAAACTGAGCGCAGAGTATGGTATAGAAAAATGGGTTGTCGACACCAACAAAATGGCCTGCACTTACTTCGACAAAGCCGGAAAACAAATTCTGCAAGAAAAAATACCAAGTTAGCGCGGATTTTCACTCCCAGTTTTTATTTGTACATTTAGTTAAATGAAATTCCGCCTACCTCTCTCCTTCTTATTCCTTGGTCAATTTCTTATTGCGCAGAATCATTACAAAATTTACGCCATTAAATTTGCTGAGCGTACCAAAAAAATTCCTTCAAGTGTACGGGCTATTGGTGATAAAAGTGGTGACAGTACAGGTGTATGTTACATGATTTGGTTATTAAAAGGCGATAACGGAAAAACTATTTTAGTAGATGCAGGCTTTAGTGACCCTACAGGTTATGAGGATATGAAATTTACCCGTCCGGATTCCGCACTTCAAAAATTAAATATCAAACCTGAAGAAATAACAGACATCATCGTCACCCACCCGCATTGGGATCATGTTGATGGCATCGATCTGTTTCCAAAAGCAATGGTATGGATGCAACAGGAAGATTATGATCAATTCGTAAAACATATCCATGAAAAAGGTGAGAATAACTTTGGCTTCACAAAAAAGGATGTTGTTAAACTACAAAAAAAGAAGTCAGAGAATAAACTTACACTCGTAAAAGGAGACAACCTGGAAATCCTTCCTGGCATAAAAGTATACACCGGCGCAAAACACACTTTCGAATCGCAATACGTCGGTGTTGGTCCTGATAACGACAGAACTGTTATTGCTTCTGATAACTGTTGGTTCTATTACAATTTAACTTCCATGTTGCCCTCACTTTCCTTAGATCCGCAAGCGTATGTGAATAATCTTAAAAGAATGAAGACAATGGTGAAAGATATTAAATACATAATTCCCGGACATGATCCTTTGGTGTTTAAGAAATTTTCCAAAGTTTCCAATAACATCATTATAATAAGAGAATAATATTCCCTTCTCCCCTCCCCCTTTCACCTTCTCACATCATTCTTTTACCCCAAGTTACCGCAGATTTGTAATCCCCATTATTATTTGTATTTTTAAAATCAAATGAGTTTTCTAAAAACTATATTCGGTAAAAAAGAAGAGCCCATAAAAACTTATGCTGATTTCTGGCAATGGTTTCAAAAACATGAGCTGGATTTCTACAAAGCCATCCGCTCACAGGAAAATATTGAAGAAGAATTTATTGAGGTCATAAGTCCAAAACTTCAGGAACTGAATCAGAGTCTTTACTTTTTAGCAGGGATGAAAGATGATGAAACCGCCGAATTAGTGATTACCGCTGATGGAGAGATAAAAACTTTTTATTTTGCAGAAGAACTTATTCAATCTGCGCCTGCAATTAAAGGCTGGTTATTCACGGCTCTAAAACCGGCTTTGCCTTCAGGAGATGTTAGCATAAACATGGGCGGCTATGAATTCAATTGTGATAATATCAGTTTCTTTTCTAACGAATTGGCTGACTATCCTGATGAAATTGATATTACAGTCGTTCACAATCAGCTAACGAAACAAAACGAAAAAGAAATTACGAGCGGCGTATATATTTTCCTTGATAATTTTTTAGGCGAATTACATTTTGCAACGACAATCGATAATTTGAAAGTCATTGGCATGGATGAAGCTCAAAAGGAACTCGTCCCCATTGAAAAGCTAAAAGATTTTTTAACATGGCGTGAAAAAGAATTCACTGAGAAATACGAAGGCATAAGGCACAATACCGAAAATGACATGTACGCTATTTATGAAGGTAAATTAGAAAATGGCAGAGGCCTTGTCGCCGCCATTAACAAAGAACTTTTACAGTGGGACCGGAAAGCTTCACATCCCTGGATTTTAAACATGGAGGTTAAATACGAAAGCGAGAACGGGATGCCTGATAAAGAAACGATGGCGCTTTTAGATGAAATTGAAGAAAAAATAAATCTTGAACTAAAAGATGCTGATGGTTATCTAAATATTGGCCGGCAAACAGGCGATAATCTCCGTGAGGTTTATTTTGCCTGCAAGGAATTCCGTAAGCCTTCAAAGCTTATGCACGCCATTCAAAACAATTATTCCGGAAGAATAGACCTTTCGTTCTCGGTATACAAAGACAAATACTGGAGGACTTTCAATAAGTTTTTGTAAACTAATTCACCATCAAACGACATCCCCCCGTCCGCGCCTTCGGCGGACGTCCCCCTTCAAAGGGGGAATGTGTTAGCGCCTAGGCATTGCGGTTATTCCCCCGTTGAAGGGGGACGTCACGAAGTGACGGGGGGATGTTGTTTGTACTCCGCGTTTTTATTTCTACATTTAATACTTAAATTGTGTACTATGAAAAAAACTATTCACTCGACTTGTTTTATTTTATTTCTTTTTTGCAGCTTAAATTTCTTGTCGCAAAACTTTATTACTGCAGTCAGTATGGGCGGTTCAACTTTCGATGGCGGGCAAGCAGTAAAAACAGATGCTGCAGGTAACATCTATGCAACTGGTGTTTTCAGGGCTACTGCTGATTTTGATCCCGGACCCGGCGTATTTAATCTTAATACAGGCATAGGTAATGAAGCTTACATTACCAAACTCAATCCTTCAGGAAATCTTATTTGGGCAAGGCAGGTCGGCGGATCCTCAAATAGTGATGCCGGAAATGATATTGCTGTTGATGGTACAGGTAATGTTTATGTGACAGGTTATTTTAATGCTACTGCCAATTTTGACCCTTTAGGATTTTATACCGTTACTGCCACAGGAAGCGCAAGCGATATTTACGTTCTTAAATTAACGCCTTCCGGTACTTTTGCCTGGGTAGTTACTTTCGGAAATAATAATTATGAAGATTCATTTGGCATAACTACCGACGCTTCGGGTAATATACTTGTAACCGGAAGATTTGACGGAGTTGTAGATTTTGATCCGGGACCCGGCGTTGTTAATCTGACATCCGTGGCCGGTAACGATATATTCGTTATTAAATTAAATCCTGCAGGTAATTTAATCTGGGCTCGTCAATTCGGCGGAACGGGAGGCGAAACGAGCTGCGATATCGCGACTGACAATGCGGGAAATGTTTACACCACCGGTTATTTTACAAGCACTCCTGATTTTGATCCGGGTCCGGGGACATTTACCTTAAGCACAAACGCAGTAATTGATGATATTTTCGTATCAAAACTTGATGCTTCCGGTAATTTTGTGTGGGCGAAACAAATGGGATCCTGGAATGATGGTGATAATGGTTTCGGAATTGATGTTGATCCGGAGGGAAATGTTTATACAACCGGCTATTTTTATACTACAAGTACTCCGGCTGATTTTGATCCGGGACCGGGAACTTTCACTATGAACTCAGCGGGCTCGTCTGATGTTTTCATGAGCAAACTGGATCCTTCCGGAAATTTTATCTGGGCTAAAAAAATTGGCAGTTCTCTTCAGGATTATTGTTTTGGTCTCGACGTGGATGTTATGGGTAATCTGCATATAGCGGGTTACGTTCAGGGAGGATTGGATTTTGATCCGAGCCCGGCTTCATACATTCTTTTTGGTATGGGAAATTATGACGCTTATGCCGCAAAATATGATACGGATGGAAATTTTATTTATGCAGGATTTGTGGGCAGCAGCGCTTCTGAGTATGCGCATAACATTGCTTTGAACCCTTCAGGCCAGATGCATGTTATCGGGGATTATTACTCAACAGGCGATTTCAATCCGGATGCAGGTGTTTTTAACCTTACCTCCAACGGACAAACGGATGCTTTCATTACCAAACTTTCGGGTTGTTTAAGTGCTCCTGCAACAAATAGCATTTCGGGTTTAACAACAGTTTGCGCGGGTGCTACACAAATTTATTCTGTATCGGCCGGCAGCGCTACATCTTTTACTTGGAATCTTCCTTCGGGCTGGAGCGGAACAAGTACGATCAATTCTATTTCCTCAATTGTTGGAGTAAGCGGAACAATTAGTGTGACCGCATCAAACGCCTGCGGAACGGGTTTAACGCGGACATTATCTATAAATGTAAACCCATCACCAACAGTAAATGCAGTAACCAGTAATACACTTATTTGTGCCGGACAAACATCAACATTAACAGCAAGCGGCGCATCAACCTATTCATGGAATCCAAGCGGAACAACTCCAAGTATTATTGTTAGTCCAACTGTGACCTCTTCTTATACAGTTACAGGAACTGCAGGAGGTTGTAGCAAAAGTGCTGTAATTACTCAAAGCGTTTCAGCCTGTACCGGAATCAGCAATCTGAACACTCCACCGGTAGGTATTTTAATTTACCCAAATCCAAATAATGGTTCATTTAATTTACAGAGTGATATTGGAGACGGGGAATTGTCTGTGCATAACATTGTTGGCCAAAAAGTTTTCTCCCAAAAAATAAAACTAGGCGAAAACGAAATAAAAACACAGGGACTTTCAAAAGGCTTGTACCACTACTCTATTCTTCAAAATAAAACACAAGTACAAACCGGGAAGATTGTTATTGAATAACTGCGGACTTAAGTCCGCAGTTAGTAAGCCTCATGAAGCAGATTGGCAATCCGTATTTTTATTTGTATATTTATTTAATCTTTAAAATAGAAACCATGAAAAAAATACTCCTTTCATTACTGTTATTGATTGCTTCCTTAACTTCTTTTTCCCAAAAGGATGAAAGAGCAAATCAATTTTTTAAATCGGCGGAAGACTACATCAACAAAAAACCGGTTGATGGCGTTAAACTGGTAAAATGGAAGGCTTATAGTTCATCTGTTGAATACACGGAAAATGGAACAACTCAAAAGGTTAAAGCCTCTAAACTACCCTACAATTGGTTTTGCAACGAAAACGGGACTTTAATGCGGGTGCTTGACGGAGATATATACTATGCGCTTGCGGTTGGTCCTCTTTGCTTTTATATAAGCAATAATGGCGGAGCAGTAAGTGAATATGGTTCCATTTCAGGAAAATTTTCAGATAGCTGGCCGGATGAATATTATTCTGTTACTCCAACCGGACCAATTGAAAAATTAAAACCAAAAATTCTGGACGACTATTTAGAGCAACATAATTTAAAAAATCAGTTCGATAACGATCCAAAATTCAGACGCGAAGCAAAAGATTGTGTTTTGTGCTGGCAGGAAAAAAAGACTCTGAAAATGCTTAAGTATGTTAAGATACTTAACGAAAAGATTAAATAATCCAGTAAAGTTATTTTTTCATTATCCCGCCATAGCCGCTTCGCTTGCCGAACCGCGCTTTTATTTATACATTTAATTAAATCAAAAAAACATGAAAACAATAAACACAAAACTATTGATGGGCTGCTTTATAATTGCAGGGCTTGTCATTTTAATTTCCTCTTTCAAAAAACCGGAAGAGACACCTAAAAAATATTTAACTATGTCGGTTACCAGAACCGGTATGCGCTGTGATGCTATGATTACAATTATTTCTGAAACAGGTAAAACTGAAACTATTGAAATGGAAGGCGGCCAGCACAGAGATGCTCTGCTAAAGAATACAGCTGCAATTAATAGCACTATTAATAAAATTGCAGGTCAGGGTTACACGCTTCAGTTTGTAGATTCAGATAATTTCGCAACTACGAGCGCTCTTACAAACTATATATTTCAGAAGAACTAAATGAAAACTGTATTAACATTATTGCTATTTGCAGCCTCCTTTTGTTTTGGCCAGGAAGTGAAAACACTTCAAAACGACCGTGAATTCTCTTATAAAATTTACGGCAACATTGCTAATTATTTTGAAAGTGAAAAAGACCTTCTGGATTTTTTTGAATTTGAAAAAGGAGATGTGGTTGCTGAAGTTGGTGCAGGAAACTGGCAAAATATGGCAGGACTTTCCATTTTAACCGACAGCATTACCTTTTATGCAGAAGACATTATTGCTGGAAATTTAAGCGAAAAGGACCTTGCAAAAGCTCTTTCTAAAACCGAAAAATACAAACAAATTCAAACCAACACCTTCAAACTACAAATAGGAAACGAAAAAGAAACCCTGCTTCCTGATAATACCTTCGATAAAATAATCCTATCAGCTACTTTTCATGAATTAACTTATATGGATGAAATGATCAGCAATATTTATAAAAAACTAAAACCGGGCGGTCAACTTTACATCCTGGAATCGGAATGCTTAAGCAAAACTCACAAAAACTATACTTCTGAGCAGGCTTTTCAAATCGTACAAAAACACAATTTCAATTTTGTAAAAAAAGACGGTAAAGACATTAATGGCGCTAAAGATCTTTACAGGTTGGTGCTTATTAAGAATTAGTTCATACATGCATGTTTAACAATACATTTATGAAAAAACTATTTCTAATCTTGTTTATCTGTTTAAGTATTTATTCGTTTGCCCAACAGGATTCCTTTCCTAAAATTAACAAATGGTTATCCAAACATAAGGCATTAGAAAACTATATCCGTTTTTTAAAGCCCGATAGCTTGGGGAAAAATACATTTTTCATGATTGCTTTTAATTACATGTACACTAACCAAAGTGCGGTTGCTCACGGCGGCAGAGGTGGTTATCTCAGCGGAGGGATTAACCTCGCCAGATTATTCACTAAAAAAATTGTGCTTGGAGGAGAAATAGAACTAAAAGCCTGGAAAGGATTGTGGCCGCATTATTTTACAAAAAACTTTATTACAGATTTTAACGAAGCCTATCATAATGAACTTTCGGGTGAAGATTCTGCAAGAGCCGTTCAGGACAGTTTCGCACATCTCTACAAGAGCCGTGGTTTTGAAGGAATGCATTAATGGCAGTAATCAATTTAAACGGCGCGGAACATTTTATTCTGCCTTTGGAATTACTTTTTCTCCTTTCCCGTCGCAGTTCGGAGGTTTTATGCTGATTTTAAAACGCGGATTTTTTGGTATTCCCGTTCATGGAACTTATGGGACCTTATTTAATAAAAACGGAAGTGACTGGGTGAGCATTTCCTCTTCCGGGTTATACAGTGCAGAATTAGTTTTTAAGCCGCTTACATTTTTTAAAGCCACTAAAAACGACAAAGCAAACGGAATTCTGCAGCTCAGTATTTTCTACGAACAAATGTCATGGAAGGACGCGTATTTTGATGAACTTCCGTTAAGCAGGGTTACAACTACCGCTTTTATAAATAAATATGCAACACAAGAGCATTTTGGTATTACTATTAAAATAGGATTGTATTAGAAGTTTTATTTAACTATTCCTTTCTGGAAGCATACAGTTTGGATTCCATTAAATTTTTATGTAATTTAGTTTCTAGTAAATCTTTAAAACCTGTTCCTGCATGAAACATAATTTACTCTGTCTTTTTACATTTTTATTTTTCCTTAATCATAGTCAAACCACTTTTCAAAAAACTTTTGGAAGTGCGGGTAACGATTATGCTACCGATGTAGTTCAAACTGTAGATAAAGGTTATGCCATAATGGGCGTCATGAATTTCGGAGGCGTTTATATTCTTAAAACAGATTCTTTAGGAAACAAACAGTGGTCGAAAAATTTAGGCCTTTATATGTCAGGCGGAAACGAATACCGTGTATTTGCTCCAACCTCCGATGGGGGAATTATTTTCGCCGGACGCATCAATTATTCAAGTAACTATTATGGTTTCATTGTGAAACTGGATGCTTCAGGCAATGTTACCTGGCAGAAAATGTACTCAGCAATGTCTCTCATCTATTCAATCAAGCAAACCATTGAAGGAGATTATATCGCAGTAGGACTACAATACCTTTATGGCAAATCATCAATTGTGCGTTTTACTTCTTCCGGAAAT
>CAZRNW010000048.1:0-11944 GCA_964601535.1 uncultured Flavobacteriaceae bacterium | reverse complement strand
CTGTCATATTCAATCACAAAAACGGGATCGCAACAGCCAGGAGTTGAGATCCACGAATAAGTGTAAGAACCAAAAGTGAATGGAGAAGCACCCATACTACCTCCAACAAAAATTTTCCCATTGGATGATGTAATAGATTGTCCCAGGTTTCCGTTAAAGAATGCGGGTATAGAAAGTTTTGTCCATTTAAGATTTCCTTGTTTATCATACTTAGTTACATAAGCTTCTGCATTACTAAATCCGGCACCTCCATTTTTAAACCCTGTTACGTATGGATTCCCGGAATTATCAGTACAAACAGAATTACCCCTATCCTCATTAGAAGTACTCATAATGTTTTGAGCCCACAATACATTTCCATTCGGGTCGTATTTAACAAGATAGGCGTCGTTGGCACCGCCAACACTATTGCTTGTAAGAGTGTAGGTGCCGAATGTCAAAGTACCGGGACTACCGAAATCGCCAGTTGCATAAACATTGCCCGTATTATCTGTAGAAACACCTAATCCTTGAGCAGCAGACGTATTTGCACCACACTTAGCCCATAATACATTTCCGCTTGGATCATATTTTATAATCATTTCGCTTGAGAAAGATATATTGGTAAGCGTGTATGTTCCCACGACCAAAGAAGGATCATTGAATTGACCTGTGATAAAAGGATTTCCTGATTGATCTGTACAAACATCCCATGCGTTTTCATTTCCTGCCCCTGCAATGATTCTCACCCACAATACATTTCCTGAAGGATCGAATTTAGCAAGGAACAAATCTTGCGAATTGCCTGTAGCAGTATTTGTAAAGGAAAAACTACCCAAAGTAAAAACACCAGGATTGTAATAGCCAGCAATATAAATATTACCTGATGGATCGGTGCAACTTGCCCATGGTACAGCTTGCGTACTGGTCCCTGAACTTCCTTTTGCCCATATTGGATTTCCGGCAGCATCATATTTAGCAAGATAAGCGTTACCACCGGGATTTGCGGTTAAAGTGGTGGTTCCAAATACTAAATTCCCTGTAAAATGTCCCGATATATAAGCATTACCAGAAGCATCGGTACAAATATCAGAGGCTTCAGTATCACCTGTGGGAAACTTTCTTCCCCATGACCATGTTTGTGATTGCAAGTTTAAAGTAACTAGATAAACCGCGATAAATGTGAATAGAGTCTTTTTCATTGCAAAAATTTAAAATTATTGTTTTATAATTTTCTTTGTGATGTTTCCTATTTTGATGAAGTAGACGCCGTTGGGTTGATCACTTAAATCAATCTCAGTTTTATCTTTTATTTTTTGAGAATAAATAAGAACGCTTAAGGCATTGAAAATTTGTACTGGTATTCCTTCTTCATTTAAAGTAACAATTGTTATTTTGTTATTGAACGGGTTTGGACCGATTGAAACTTTTTCATTCACAATTTCGCTAATTGTGGTGACCGTATTATTCATTTTATGAACATAGGCCCCCGCACCAGAAAGCGTAAAAGTGCCCAGACCGGGATCAAAATCACAAGATGCAAATGTCATTCCAATTGAATATTTTCCTGTAGAATAAATCGTTGTGCCTGCTGCATCTATATCTATTCCCCGGCCTTCGGTATAATATTGGTTTCCTCCCATTTGACCAGCCCAAACAAAATTACCAGAGTTATCTAAAATACTTATATAAGCATCTGAGCTACCTGTTCCGGTACTTGCCATTGTGAAAGTACCCGGACCCGGATCGAAATCGGCAACATCACCAAACGTTCCTGTAGAGTAAATATTTCCAAATCCATCAAGAGCAATCGAATTTCCAGCATCCATAACACTACTTCCTATTTGAACCGCCCAAAATATATTTGCATTGGGACTATACTTTGCTATAAAAACATCCTGGAATCCACCTGCGAAAGGTAAATTGTAAACTCCTGCGAGAGGATCAAAATCAGCAGGCCCTGCATAAATTCCAGTTAAATAAAAATTATTTGCTGCATCAAATTTTATATCATAACAATAATCACTGCCTGCTGAACCTATAGACCAAGCGTTTATAAAAGTTCCTGTGGAACTTAATTTACTTATAAATATGTCATTGTTTCCATTAACATAAAACACACCAGTACCTGGATCAAGATCTGCAGTTCCATTAAACAATCCTGCGGTGTATACAGTACCACTACCATCTACTTTAATTGCAGTACCGTTATCAGATAAAATTCCGCCCAATTGTGCAGCCCAAACAAAATTTCCATTAGCATCTAATTTTGATACATAAGCATCATAGCTTCCACCAAAACTTGATAGGTTATAATTACCAACACCAGGGTCCAAATCTATATTAGCTAAAAATTCTCCCGCAGTATAAACATTTCCGGCTGCATCAACATCAATAGCTCTACCAATTGCAAATCCTGAACCTCCTCCTGCGATTTGTTTAGCCCATACAAAATTTCCATTAACATCTAATTTGCATATATAAGCGTCAGACCAAGTTGCAGAAGCGGCAAGGGTATAAGTGCCGGAACCCGGATCGAAATCAACAATGGAACCAAACTCGCCTGTAAAATATACATTGCCAGAAGCATCAATCGTACTCTCTCTAACTTAATCAACACCCGTTCCACCTATTGATTTAGCCCAAATTAAATTACCTGAGGCATCCAACTTAACAATATAAAAATCATAAAATCCATTTGAACTTAAGCTATATGTTCCAGGTCCGGGATCGAAATCCACGGTACCTTGGAAAAGTCCGGTAGCTATAACATTACCAGAATTATCTCTGGAAACCGAAACGCCCTCTAAAATTCCAAAACTTTTTACCCAATCAAAAGTCTGAGACTTAATTGAGTTCATTGAGCCTAATAGAATAAGATAAACAAAAATACTTCGCGTATATTTTGTGTAGTTTTGCCCATAATTCAAAATTGTTTTCATGTCGTTTATTTTTTATATACCACTACATTTCCCTATGGTGCAATCGCCTCAAAATTTGAATTCACGTCTGTCTGAAACCCATCCTGAAGCAGAACATAATCAGCAGCTAAAAACTGAAGGCTATTCACTCCTGCAGGATAAGGTGCAATTATCGGAAGTGAACTTGTAATACACTTTGCATAATAACAATTAATTGTAGGGTCAATGTTTGATGACGTAATATTCCAGCAACCACCGTTATTACTATAAGCCAAAAAAGTTGTAGTACCGGTAGCGCTTGGATTGAAAATAGGATCTATTCTAGTTACGCCAGTAGTTGCAGTTACGCGAATTTTTGAAAGACCCAATCCCAAATTAATGCTAGCAGCGTTAAAAGTCCATAAGCTAGGCGAATTGTTTTGAAAAGAAGTAATTACTGCTGGTCCGCTAAGAACGGACCACGAATAATCTTCTTCGAGAATATTACTCGAACTCGCACTCATTGACAATACATTTGAACTCTCTAAAAGGGGTTTCAAAACAGGATTCATTTTATAATATCTGAAATAGTCGACTTCGAATCCATAATCGCTACCTGGATTTGGTGCAATTGACCCTTTAGCATTTGTGAAAAAAGTTTCTAATAGTACATTCATTGGCCGTAAATACGTTACGGGATAGGATTGCGTTAAATTAGGATTTTTTATAACATGCGTATATTTGCCAAGCGGTTTTCCATCAACATAAAACTCAACAAAGTTTGGTTGCCAGTTCATACCATATGTATGTACAGAATTATCATATAAGCTAATACTGTAATCTAAAGATTCTTCGTAATTGGAAGCGCCATGAGTATAAGCGCTGTCAACACCTTTTTTCCAAAGGTGTACCGTCCCCGGAACGTGATTGTTGTCACAACCATTATTTTCAAAAACATCCAATTCATTATAATAATTTGTGTTTGTTAACCATGCAGGCCCATTGTTTTGATAAACTGCAGAAGGGAATAACCAAAATTGTTGCCCGGCCCATTTACACATTGAATTCGTTAGGTTCGGCATTTTAGCCTTTATTTCGAAAAATCCGTAATAGTACTTTAAATGAGTTTGTATTACTTTTCCGGTATATTCACCATCTTTTGGGTTGCATAAATTGTATTCCTCTCCGTAATAATTCTCACGCACACAATTATAAGGTGTATTTTCTCTTCGTAGATGCAAAGCCAGGCTTTTGTTAGTAGGGTTTGCGTCCCAGGTGGTTTGCTGAAAACTCATGTTTTTATAATAAGGGCCGCCAGCTGCTATTGGACAATCTGCCGATCCATTGCAACAACAGAAACAATTATTTCCCGTCCAATTATCCCACGTGAAGTAAGTGTAAACCGTATTGTTTGAGTATTGAGTAGGGGTGGAGCAGTATGGTCCATTAGCACCTGCAACATTACCGGTGCCATCCCGGCCTATAACTCCTTCCTTATCATACCAAAAACTTGTATTTAAACCAGTGGAATTAAACTCATCAGATCTTGATGGTTGAAAGGTAAATCTATAGGCTTCTGAAGAAGGCGTTTGAGCCATGCCAACAAATGAAGGCTGCAAAAATAGTACTGCTATGCAAAGTTTTAATATTCTTTTCATTTAGTAGGTTTAATTTATTAATATCATTTTTTTAGTGTCAATTTCCTTTTCGTCAACTACCAGAGAGTAATAATACATACCTGCTGACAACTCATTTGCATTAATTAAAACAATTCCTTCACCTTTTTTCTGAATATGAATATTTTTTTTCAGGATCCCAGACATATCAAAAATCATGATAGCAGCTGTTTTTGATGATTCAGGTAAGTAATAGTTGATCTCAGTTGTTTTAGTAAACGGATTAGGATTATTTTGATAGAGTTTTGGTTTTGAAACGTCCATAACTAAATTAGCATTCACCCCTCCTTCAACTGACTTTTCAGATATACAACAATCCTTTACTTCTCTTTTTAGTTCTTCAATCTGTAAATTTTGTTGTTGTACAACATGAATTAACACAGGCACAAACTCCAAATAATTAACGGCATATAAACCGGTTGAGGAATCCTGAACAACAAGATTAGGATAAAGCTCTTTCATTTCTTGTGCAATTAACCCAAAATGTTTCTGATTTGTATAGGTATTCTTTCTTCCTTCCGGAATATCTTTGTAGTATGAAGAATTATAATTATACTCTGCAACTTTCAATTTCATGAAATTATCTGTTAGATTTAACTTATAATTGATATTCTCTTTTAAATTTCTATCAGAGAATTGATAAATACCATTTTTGTAATAATATATATAACTATACATTGTTCCGCAGGCTTTAGTTGAGGTACCAACATGCAAATTCCAATCACTGGATGGGCTTAGCAAAGGTGTGCCGCCACTGCCATTGTAGTCGAAAATAACATCGGTCCATCCTTTAATCCTTACTTCATTCCATCTTATAGTCATTTTTGTGCCTGGACCCAAATCCACATTACCTCCGGAAAAAACTTTTATTTGGGCATTTCCGATTTCAAGAAGAAAAATTGAAATTAATACAATGATTGTCTTTTTCATATTACTTTTTTTATTGGTTAATTTATTGTTTTATAATTTTTTTAGTTTCAGAACCAATTTTGATGAAGTAGATGCCGTTGGGTTGTTGAGAAATATCGAGTATTAAGTTTGCAGTAGCAGTTGGTAGTAGTCTTTCGGTTAATATAAGTTCACCGAGTACATTGTAAACTGATATTGCAACAGGCCCTTCGACTCCGCTCAGGGTTACAAGGCCAGAAGTAGGATTAGGATAAATATTAAGTTGCGATGTCTCGACTACGCTCGACATGACAGAAGTACACGCTGAAACGGATTGAGTGAGTATTGCTGTATTTGTACAGCCGTTTACATCAGTTCCCGTGACAGTATAAGTAGAAGTTACGGATGGAGAAACAGCGATGCTTGTGCCTGTGCCTCCGGGGTTCCATGTGTAAGTACTGGCTCCGCTTGCGGTAAGTGTACAGGTTTGCTGACCGGGAGGACCACAAATAACACTGCTGCTTGTGATTGCATTTATAGTTGGTAAAGGATTTACAGTTACGTTTGAAATTGCGGGTGACGAAGAAACACAACCAAGAGAACTTGTGCCTGTAACAGAATAAGAACTTGTTGTGGTTGGAGAAACAACAGGACCAATACTGAATGTATAAGTGCTTGCGCCACTTGGAACTATTGTGAATGATTGACCAGAACAAATTGAGCCGCTATTAACAGTAATTGTTGGTAATGGGTCAACGGTAACATTTAAAGTTTGTTGAGGACTTGTACCACAAGCATTGCTTGCAGTAACCGAAAAAATTCCTGTTGAGCCTGGTGTTGCGGAAATTGTATTTGTTGCAGATGTGCCAGACCACCCGCCGGGTAGCGACCATGTATAAGAAGTTGCACCTGCAACAGTGACCACACTATACGATGATGCACCTGCGCCAGTACACATTGAATTTAGACCCGAAATTGAAGTTGGTTGAGAGGGCGCGGAAGCGCAACTTGTATATCTACCAATAAAAATATCACTACTTCCTGCTACAGACGTTATATTTGCTATACCTACTCCCGGATCAAAATCCGATGTTCCGGAAAATCGACCAGTAAGTAACATTGTTCCGTTAATATCAGCGCAAATAGAATTACCTCTACAAACAGCACCAATATTTCCTAATTGACCCGCTAATGCAAAATTACCAGATGAATCAAGTTTGCTAATAAAAACATCATTTACTCCTAATGGAGTTAAATTGAAAGTTCCAGCACCCGGATCAAAATCGCACGTACTTGTAAATAGTCCTGTTGAATAAATATTACCTAATGCATCAACAAACACTGAATATCCAAATGAATTACCAGCACCACCTAATTGTTTTGCATAAACGAAATTGCCAGAAGCATCCAACTTACTTACAAAAGCATTTTGCATGGAAGCTGTTAAATTGAATGTTCCTGCACCGGGATCAAAGTCGACTGTAGTATTAAAACGACCAGTGGTGTAAACATTATTGCTTGCATCAAGTGCAATAGAATAACCTTCATCTGCAGTTACTCCACCAATTCTTTTAGCCCAAACAAAATTACCTGAAGCATTTAATTTGCTAATAAAAATATCGACATCACCAGCACCTCCAGCAACTGTGAGAGTATAGACTCCTGGGCCTGGATCAAAATCAACCGTGCCTTCAAATCGACCGACAGTATACACATTACCAGCTCCATCAACAACAATACCTTCCCCATTATCAGAATCGTTTCCACCACTAAATTGTTTTGACCATACGTAATTACCTGAACTATTAAGTTTTGTAATGAAAATATCAAAATTGCCTGCAGCGGTAAATAAAAGCGTGCCAGCACTTGGATCAAAATCGGAAGTTCCAGTAAAATACCCGACGATATGGACGTTACCAGTAGCGTCGACACTTATTGATTTACTTTGTGTGCCATTGCCAGGGCCGCCAATTTGAGTAGCCCAGACGAAATTACCGATAGAATTAAGTTTAAGTACAAAAGCCTCTAGACCAATTGGTGCATTCATATTGAATACCCCTACGCCAGGATCAAAATCTACGTTAAGACCGAATGAACCTGTTATATAAATATTTCCTGTAGCATCGAGGGTCAAAGCAGATGCATAATCACCAGAGGCACCTCCAATTTGCTTTGCCCAGACAAAATTGCCAGAAACATCAAGTTTACTAATGAAAATATCATCACTACCGGCTGAGGTCATATTGAAAGTTCCAGCTCCCGGATCAAAATCCACGGTACCCCTAAACTTACCACAAGTATATACATTTCCTGCGCCATCAAATCTAACGGAGTAGCCTTCATCAATGCTACTTGCACCAAACCCATTAGCCCATTGATATGTTGGAACTTGAGAAAAGACTGATACTGAAATTAGAAATGCGATTGTGATTGAAAATATTTTAAGCTTCATGTTATTATTTAATTATTTTTCCCTGAAGTCGAGTCCTTCGATAAACTAAGGACACACTTCATGGTTTATTCTTTTATAATTTTCTTTGTTATGTTTCCTATTTTGATGAAGTAGATGCCGTTGGGTTGGAGCCTCATCCCCAGCCCTTCTCCGAGGGAGAAGGGAGCAGAGACAACTTTTTGACCGAGTACATTGTAAATTTCGATCAAGGTGTTTTCTTTTACACCTGTTGCGTAAACTTCGCCGTTTGTAGGATTAGGATATATTACAAGTTCAGAGTTGAATATTGAGAGTTGAGAGATGCCCAAACACGGGTCGACTAATTGGGTGAATGTGGAAGCGTTTATGCAACCAAAAGAATTTGTGCCTGTGATAGTATAAGTGCTGTTAACAGTTGGAGAAACTACAATGCTTGTACCTGCACCGCCGGGGTTCCAAGTATAAGTTGATGCGCCGCTTGCGGTGAGTGTTGCGCTTTGGCCTGTGCAAATTAAAGTAGAACTCGTATTTGCAGTAATTGTTGGTAAAGGATTTACCGTTACGTTTGAGATTGCAGCAGATGAAGAAACACAGCCAAGTGAACTTGTGCCAGTAACAGAATAAGAACTTGTTACGGTTGGAGAAACAACAGGACCAGTACTAAATGTATAAGTGCTTGCGCCTGATGGAGCAATTGTGAATGATTGACCATTACAAATTGCACCGCTATTTACTGTAATAGTTGGAGTGCTGTTAACCGTTATGGTTGAAGTTGCAGGCGAAGCCGAAACACAACCTGCTGTGCTTGTACCAGTAACCGTATAACTTGTAGTTGAGGTTGGAGTTTTTACTGCGCCACCACCTTGAAATGTATAAGAACTTGCACCTGATGGAACAATTGTGAAAGATTGACCAGAGCAAATTGTGCCGCTGTTTACTGTGATGGTTGGATTTGCATTAACTACAACATTACTTGTTGCTGAACTTGCAGAAACACAACCTGCGGTGCTTGTACCAACAACGGTATAACTTGTATTTGATAAAGGAGAAACAACTGCGCTACCGCCTTGAATTGTATATGTGTTTGCGCCACCCGGAACAATTGTAAACGATTGACCTGAACAAATTGAACCACTATTTACGGTAATTGTTGGTGTTGCATTGACTGCAACATTGCTTGTAGCAGAGCTTGCAGAAACACAACCTGCGGCACTTGTGCCAGTAACCGTATAATTTGTATTAGAAAGAGGACTTACAACAGCACTACCACCTTGAATTGTATATGTGGTTGCACCTGATGGAACTATTGTGAATGATTGACCAGAACAAATTGTACTGCTGTTTACTGTGATTGTTGGTAATGGATTTACTGTTACACTTAATGTTTGCTGTGCACTGGTACCGCAAGCGTTACTTGCTGTTACTGTAAAAATACCTGATGAACCAGGCGTTGCGGAAATTGTATTTGTAGAAGACGTACCAGACCAGCCACCTGGTAAAAACCAAGTGTAAGAAGTTGCTCCTGAAACAACGGCCACGCTATAAGTTGTAGCGCCTGCTCCTGTACACATTGAGTTTAGACCTGAAATTGAAGGTGGTTGGGATGGAGCACTTATGCATGAAGAATACTTTGCTAAATAAAGATCACTTGAGGTCAAAATGGATGAAAGATTAGCCACACCTGCATTTGGGTCAAAGTCCACGGTATTGACAAAATAACCGGTTATGTAGAACATTCCTTGGGGGTTTACACTAATACTTCGGCAGTATTCACCAAAAGTAGGTTCTCCGATAAATGCCGCCCATAAATAGTTTCCTCCACTATTATATTTTGCCATAAATACATCTGCTCCCCCACTTGAAGTGAGATTTGCAACTCCTACACCTGGATCGAAATCAGCAGTTGAAGTAAAATTACCTCCAATATATATATCCCCAATATTGTCCACATAAAGACATTCTCCTTCATCAATAGTTGTTGAGCCAATTTTAAAAGCCCACACATAATTACCGCCGCTGGAATATTTAGCAACAAAAATATCTCTGTTGCCAATCGGAGTTAAATTTGAAGTACTCGCACTTGGATCAAAATCTGCAATGCCACTAAAGAATCCAGTAACTAAAATATTGTTTGACTGATCTATTGAAATGCCTTTACCCCAATCTACACCTGATGAACCAATATTAAACGCAAAGATTAAATTACCTACAGTGGAATATTTTGCTAAAAAAACATCTTGAGTTGCACTGACAGATATTAAGCTATTTACCGAAGCACTCGGGTCAAAATCATTAGTCCCATTAAAATAACCTGTTAAACATACATTCCCCGAGTTATCAGTTTTTATCCCAAAACCTTTTTGAGTTCCAGTTGGATTACTATTAAGTTCTAAACTAAACGCCCAACCGTATAATCCGGAGGATGTATATTTTGCAACGAAACCAGTTGTGTTATTAAATGCTGAAGTTAAAATTGAACTTCCAATTCCGGGATCAAAGTCAGATGAACCACTATACGACCCCGTAATAAATATGTTATTAGAGATATCTGAAGTGATAGCTAAACCTTCATCGGGATTACCTAAATTAGAAGAACCTATACTAAATGCCCACAAATAACTTCCAGTTGAATTGTACTTTGCCACAAAAATATCACCCCCTCCCGAATTAGTTAAAGTTGCTGTACCTACTCCAGGATCAAAGTCTACGTTATTTGTTCTGAAAACACCCGTAATCACTGCATCATTATTTCCATCAATCGCAAGAGCATATCCAATATCAGATTGAGCAGATCCAATACTTATCGCCCAAACTAATGAACCAGCAGAGGTATATTTAGCTAAAAATACGTCGTCGGATCCATTGGAAACAAGATTTGTTACGCCAACACCAGGATCAAAATCTACCGTACCTTGATAACTCCCAGTCACGTAAATATTGCCAAACTGATCATAAGCTACACTTTTCCCGTCTTCCGCACCACCAGAGGTTGAACCTGCACTTATCGCCCACTGATAGGATGGTAATTGTGCATTTGAATTTATTGAAAGTAAAAATGCGATTGTAAGAATGTGGATTTTTTTCATGGTGTTTGTTTTTTAGGCCTCACCCTAAATCCCTCTCCACACTTCGACAAGCTCAGTGACCAGAGAGGGACTTGGAGACAAAGCGGTTAATTTTTAATTATTGAATTAGTTCTCCTTTGTTCCATTTTTCTGTTTTTGTTAGAACGCCTTTTTCATATTCTTTCCATGTGCCGTCTTTTTTTCCGTTTTTGTAATTTCCTTCAACAATTGGCTTACCATTTTTGTCGAGTTCCTTATAGGGTCCGTTTTTTTCATCGTTTTTATAAGTCGTGATTTCTTTTTCTCCTGCGGTACCTACGATTATTTCTTCACCTTCCTTTTTCTCATTAACATAAGTAACTGAAGTTTTTAGTTTACCATCAATATAATAGGTCATCTGAGGACCTTCGCGATTATTGTTTTTATAATTGCTTTCAAATTCTTTGTTGCCATCATTGTAATAACTGATTACTTTACGATCTGAAGGAGTTGCGCCATACTCTGTTTTTTCGAGTAACACGCCTGCACTGGAATATCTTTTCCAAACGCCTGTGTTTACTCCATTAATAGTAGTTCCCTCAACTTGTATCGCCCCATTATTGTACTTTTCTATATAAGGAATGGCCTTGCCAGATGCATCCGCTTTTGTCATTTGAGAATTTATGTCTTTTGAAAAATCCACCGAAGAAGCACTGCCATTACCGTTATCAGGTGATATATTTACAGAGCCATTTTTCCAGATGAGGTTGCAAATGAAATCCGGTTTTCCAGTTATCTTACAATTCATGAGGTTATAGCCGATAGTATCCTCAGGATTTCCTCCAAAGTATTTCTTTTTGCATGGAATTACAATCCCACCAATATGATCTTCTTCGTAATACGCTACATCCTCAACTTTTCCTGATGATGGATTATATTCTTGAACAACTTTAACAATATACTTTCCGTATATCTCGATATTCAGATAAACATTATAAGTTTTGACACGTACAGATTTCATTTGCT
>CAZRNW010000047.1:0-11983 GCA_964601535.1 uncultured Flavobacteriaceae bacterium | reverse complement strand
CAAGTGATGTTGGTTAAGTTAGTTGTTTGTAACATGAACACATCGTTAATACCATCATTGTTTGGTGTAAACACGTTTGGTACATCCAGCTTAGAAGGTAATTCAACATTAATTACAGCCGTTGTAGTTCCTACACAAGATACTGTTCCTGAATACTGAGTAACTATCAATGTTACGGTATAAGAACCTGCCGACTGATAAATTGTAGAAGGGCTTGTTAATATTGTACTTGAATTCACAGATAAACCACTGGTGGTATAAGTTGTACCGTTTCCAAAATTCCAGAAGGTTGTTAATGAACCAGATGTTAAGGAGCCAACCTGACTGGTATTACTGAAGTTTACAGTTAAAGGTGAGAATCCATCAGTTGGGTCAGGAATAAATCCTGCATTAATACCATCAGGAACAACATTGATTGTATTTGTCGAAGTACAACCATTCTGCGTATTTAAGATTAACACTGTATATAAACCGGCCATGTTAACAGACGGTGAAGCACAAGCGGTTCCGCCCAAACAACTCATACCTGCGGTTACCGTACCATTTGTGGCAGGCTCCCAAGAGTATGAATACGTTGGCGAAGTAGTTTGAGTATTCGCGCTGATTTGTATAACGTTTTGTCCGCACAATAAAGTATAAGTTGGAGCAGGAACAACAGCAGGCGCAACTACATTCGAGTTAACGTTAACTGTACCAACTCCCGGACAACCATTTAATATATTAATGTAGTTCATAGTATACGCTCCAGGTACACACATCAGAGCACCTGAGGTGGTGGCCGTTTGTGTTGGAGGCGGAGAAGTGAATGTATAAGAGATAGGAACCGTAGATGTACTTGAAGGAGACATCGCCACACATTGGTTAGCACAAGTAATACCTAAGGATGGCGTACTTACAGGCACATAAACCGGTACCGTGGCATCTTTATTAAACGTCACCTTTTGCTTACCGACGCAACCATTTGGACCAATTGCGGCTACAGTATAAGTAATACTTGTAGTCGATCCAGTGAAAGTTCCCATTGAAACCATAATAGTATTAGAAGGGAAAGTTAAAGGACCGGGAACTGTCCAGCTATAGCTGTTTGGAGGGAACAATGGATTCGTGACCCCGGTAGCAATTAGAGTTGGGTTATAACAGTTAATGGTATAACTATTACTTGGTAAGTTCGTGATTGAAGCTGGTGATGGTCTTAAAGTGTCAATATAAATATTAACCATAGTTGACACATAACACATATTACAATCGTGGAACTGAGCAATATATTGACCAGGCACTGTTACAGTGTATCCACCTGTAAGAGGTGTAACAGATGCACTTGGGTTGGCAACAGGAGTCCATGTATATCCTATAGGTGCACAAGTTCCGCTAGAGTTAATATTCATAACAACATTCGGATTTGTACAGTTAATAGTGAATCCGTTCGATGTTGCAACGTTTACACTAATTGTAGGAATTGAAGTATTGGAAAACACAGCAACCGTTTGTGATGCACAACAGCCGCTTACAGTACTACAGAAGTTCGCAGTATATGTTCCGGGTGCATTTGCACACAATAACATTGGAGTACCTGTTGGTGGTACAACCTGAACAGGGCCCGGACCATCCCAGGTACCGATAACGTTAGTTGTAGTTGATGAAACCGCCGTAAACTGGGCACATGCTCCATTACAGATTAATGTTCTTGTAACAGGAGCTAAAACTGCACAAGTTGGAACTGCAGTACTTCCTGTAACAGCCAATACCGTTGACGAAGTACAGGTTACAGAATTACCTGATGCTGTAGTGTATGTTCCTTGACCGGTCACAGTGTATGTACCAACCTGATTCAGATTCACAATTGAACCAACTGTAGAACTAGAAGCGCTGGTCCATGTATAAGTCATTGAACCGGCAACAATCGCAGGATCGGTACTAGTTGCAACGGCTGTTGCAGTAATGAAGTTCGGATTACAACCTAATATAGTATTAGGCGCATCAAGCGTAAATGTAGGAATCGGAGGAATAATATTCATGTTAATCACCTGCGTCGCAATACAACCTACACTATCAGCAATGGTAATTGTATTAGAGCCCGGCGCCAATCCTGTATAGGTAGCGGTATTAGGTCCTGCTCCAATTGTACCGGTTGGTGCTGATGGTGAGAATGTGACCGTATAATAAGAAGGTGTTAATGTAGTGTTTGGTGTACCACTCGACATTTGAATACTAATTCCATTTGTAGGTGTAGAACAAGAAGGCTGAGAGTTAGTTGTAATAGCCAAGTTAGGTGCAGGCGAAATAATTACGTTAATAGTTCGGATAATAGGCGAACAAGAGCCCGGAGGGTTCATCGTTAGCGTATATTGCCCGGAGTTGGTTGTAATAATTGTTTGACCGCCCGGCACTGTAGTGAATGAACCAGGTCCGCCCGGTGCAGTCCAGGTATAACCACCTGTTACAGTTGGTGCAGTAATTGTTGCAGTTGAACCGGCACCGCAAGTAGGTAATGTAATACTTGGTGTACCTGCAGGGAAACTGTTACCGTTACCGATAACGTCCATTGGACTACACTGAGCGTCGAAATAAACATAACCTGCGTGACCTGTATATGTACAATCGTAAGCAGTAACCTCAATAGTTACACAATTACCGATAAATGAAGTTAAATCTAAAGTGTTTTGTTTCCACTTATTATATTTCCAGCTAGGATTAACAGTAGAAGTAATATAAGTAGTAGTATTACCAGGAGAAATACAACCAGGCTGAACAGCTGCAGTAAACTGAGGACAAGTAGTTGTTACAGGAGCTGCAGAACAAGGAGCAGCGATTTTCACTTTTAAAGAAAATCCTCCCCCATCACAACAACCGTGAGAACCTTCCAAAACACTGATAAATGCGAACTGGAATAATGCATTATTAGAAGTTACAGGGAATGTTTTTGTAATCCTGTTTACACTTGAACCGTTGGTTTGGTTATTTAATTTAATGAACCAGTCACCGTAGTGATTGAATGGATCCTGTAAAGCAGCATTAGGATATGTTACAGTTGTATTTCCATAAACTGAATATATTTTATAACCAGAACCAATAATTGCATCAGTATGCCCTGCTGCACCAGGTCCCATCAAATGCATAGGATTTGGATTACCATAAGCATAAGAAGCTGTACAGTTACCGTTAGTTCCTCCGCTGGAGTTTGATGCTCCCTGGCATAACCAACCGTTAATCATACCGGTTGAAGAAATCGTAATCGAAGTTGGAGGTGTACCAAGAAGGTATCCATCTTCAAAATCTTCGTTAGTACAAGATGCAACAGCAATAATCGGGTTACCCGGACTACCTTTTGCAGTTATACTTGGATAAGGAATTGATTGTTTATAAGCAGGATCAACCTGTGGAATAACAATAATATTATATTTCTGATTAATGTACTCGCGTTTTGCATAATACATATACACTTTAAACTCTTCGCCATAAACACCAGCGCTAAGAGCACCTTGCTTTGCTAAGTTCTCGTCAAAACCTTTAAGTGAGTCAGGACTGAAAATGTAATTAACAGGCACATTGTGTCTGCCATCTTGTGCTTTTACCCCGAAGCTTACTGCTAATAACAGTAAACAAAACAGGATGAGTTTGTTGGATGTAACTTTTTTCATTTTTTAGTTTTTAAATCGTTGCTAAATTAATCAAAAATTTGAATTTTTAGTATTATTAACAATAAGCGTGCCAAAGTGTAAAATTTGTTAAAGGACTTAAGCTTGATTTAAATTAATATGTTGATTATCAATATTATAATATTGATGATGAATGAAAATTTCACAGGTTTGGCTTTATAGAATTTTCGGGTTTTTTCGGGCTTTGCCCTATTTTTAGGACCAGCCCCCGAGGTCAGGGCTTTTAACAGAAACCCCGTCTCATTCAATATTCTTTTATCTTTGAAGCCTATCAATCCAATTTATGAAACTACTTGAAAATAAAGTTGCCCTTATAACCGGTGCAACCCGCGGAATCGGCAAAGGCATTGCTCTGAAATTTGCGGAACAAGGTGCTAATGTGGCTTTCACTTATGCAAGCTCCGAAGAAAAAGCAATTGCTCTTGAGAAAGAATTAAATGCTATGGGCATTAAAGCCAAAGGCTATAAAAGCGACGCAGCCAATTTCAAAGCAGCAGATGAACTAGTAACAGCAGTTGTAGCTGAATTCGGAACCATTGATGTCTTAGTAAACAACGCCGGCATCACCCGCGATACCTTATTAATGCGAATGAGTGAGCAGCAGTGGGACGAAGTAATAAACGCCAATTTAAAATCGGTATTTAATTTAACCAAGGCTGTACAAAAACCTATGCTCAAAGCTAGAAGCGGTTCTATTATTAATATGAGTTCAGTAGTTGGCGTAAAAGGAAATCCTGGGCAGGCTAATTATGCGGCTTCAAAAGCAGGCATTATCGGATTCACGAAATCAGTTGCTTTGGAATTAGGCTCCCGCAACATCCGCTCAAACGCCATCGCACCGGGTTTTATTGAAACTGAAATGACCGGCGCACTCGACGAAAAAGTTGTACAAGGCTGGCGCGATGCAATTCCACTTAAACGCGGAGGAACTGCTGAAGATGTTGCGAACCTTACTTTATTTCTGGCGAGCGATATGAGCGCATATATTACAGGCCAATGCATTAATGTTTGCGGCGGAATGTTAACCTAGTACTTGAATTTTTTAAATTAATGTCTGCAAACCAACAGGCGTTTTGTAATGAATATTATTTCTGAATTGCCCTTTTATTATTTTTTCATTTGTCTTGCGGCAGCTTTATTATATGCCGGCATGCTTTACCGGCGTGAAAAAAAACGTGATACTTTTTCAAAAGCAATTCTCTTCTTTTTATTCAGCCTCCGTTTTTTTTCTGTTCTGATAATAAGTTTATTGCTGATGAATTTTTTATTGAAACACAATATCAACGAAACTGAAAAACCCCTCATCCTTCTTTCACTTGATAATTCAGCTTCGGTTGTTTCAGGTAAAGATTCGGCAGAAATAAAAACGGAGTTCCTTAAAAAAGTAACCGAATTAAATAATTCCTTATCGGCCAAGTACAATGTTCAGTCATTACTCTTCGGAAGTAAAATAACACAAGGTTCCCAAGCTGATTTTTCGGATAAGGAAACTGACATCTCACAATTACTGAATGAGATTGATAATAATTATTCGAATCAAAACATTGGAGCTTTGGTTATTTGCAGTGATGGTATTATAAATAAAGGGATAAATCCGGTTAACCAAACTGAAAAATTTAAATTTCCGGTTTATACGGTAGCGCTTGGCGACACGACGGTAAAAAAGGATTTAATTCTCCAAAAGGTAAATCACAATCAGGTGGCTTATTTAGGAAACAAATTTCCGGTGGAGGTTCTTATTCAATCTTATAAATTAAACGGAGACGAAGCCCTTGTCACCATTTCAAACGGTGCTTCCAAAAAAACTGAACAGAAAATTAAAATAACAAACGATAACTTTATACATACACTCAATTTTGTTTTAGAGGCTGATAAACCAGGGGTACAAAAATATACCGTAAATGTTTCACCTTTAAACGGAGAAGCAAACACTTTAAATAATTCACAGAATTTTATTGTAGATGTGATTGATACCCGCGAGAAAATACTAATCCTCGCCTCTGCTCCGCATCCCGACGTAGCTGCAATTAAAGAAAGTATTGAATCGGGACAAACCTATGAAGTTGAAACAGCATACTCTGATTTCAGCAAACCTTTAAAACCTTACAGTTTAATTATTCTTCACAACATTCAAATTTCTAACAGCCGCTTTCTTTCAGAACTCAACAATAATAACCAGCCCTATTTGCTAATCATTCCAAAGCAGAACGATAATTTACCGGGATTAAAAATCAGTGTGGTGAATGCCAAATTAAATGAAACCGAACCCGTTCTGAATAAAAATTTCAGTCTGTTTAATTTAAGTGACGAATTAAAGAAATTCATTAAAGATTTCCCCGCAGTAAATTGTTATTTCGGGAATTACAATACTTCTGCAGGTTCTAATATTTTGCTTTATCAGAAAATCGGTTTTGTTGAAACCGAAAATCCGCTATTGGTTTTTAATGAAGTGAATGGATTGAAAACCGGTATCATGGTTGGTGACGGCATGTGGCGATGGAAATTGCGCGATTATGCTGAGCATGGAAATCATAATTTATTTAATGAATTAATTTTGAAAACAGTACAGTATTTATCTGTAAAAGCCGATAAAAGTTTTTTCAGGTTAATTACCAAAAAAATAATTACTGAAAACGAGCCGATAGAATTTGATGCGGAAGTTTACAATCAGAGTTATCAATTAATTACGGAACCTGATGTAACTATTGGCTTAACTGATGAAAATGGTAAGCAATATAATTACACCATGAGTAAATCAGGCAGTTCTTATTTTGTTGAAGCCGGCTTGTTTCCTGCAGGAGAATACAAATATAAATCTACCATTAAAGTAAATAATCAGGTATTTTCTCAAAGCGGAACCATCATTGTAAAAGCTGTGGTGGCCGAAAAAATAAATACACTTGCCAATCACACCTTATTATTTCAGTTAGCACAAAACACAGGCGGCAAATTGTTTCAGAAAAATGAATTGGATCAACTGGAAAAAGAATTAATGAACAACGAATTGATAAAACCTGTTACTTATACACAAAAACAACTCAACGATTTAATTGATTTGAAATGGATTTTCTTTTTAATCCTGGGATTATTTTCCATCGAATGGTTCCTCCGCAAACGCAGTGGCACTATTTAATCTTTTTCCCTCTTGTTCCTTTTAATCGTTCCGATTGCGATTGGCGTTCCTCTAAAGGAATAAAGTCAGGTTTTACATTCAGTGTTGTATCCAGCACCACACTTACATTAAAATCTTTTTGAATGGAATCAAAAATCACAGGAAGAAAATAAATTTTCTTATCTATTTTCCTTCTTGCGAATTTATAAAGCATGCCACATTGAAAGTAATCAGTAGCTAAAGCAACCGTCTTGAAACCCTTCCTTTTTGCCAATTCATTTCCGAAAAACAAATTCTCCGTACTATGCTCGGCAATTGTATCTACAAAAATATTTTTTTCATCTACGCCAAGTTTTTTCGCGATATCCGACATGCAATTTCCTTCCCTCCATTTTGTGTAAACTGCATTTCCCGAAAATATTAAATTCTTTACATATCCTTTCTTATACAAATAAACCGACCATAACATCCGTGTTTTTAAAAGTGTATCCCATTGACCCTTATACAAAGGTAAACCGGGAACAATGGCAACATCTATAGGTTTTACTTTTTCGCATTGTTTTAAACGTTTGCGCGGTGAAGGACCAAACAGATAACAAGCCTGGAGGAGAAAAATTGAAAAGATAAATATGCTAATCGTTCGCCGCATGCTTTCGGTTCTTAAAAACCAGATTATACTGTAAACCTGCCGCAAACAGAAAACCCGGCGAGAAAACCGTGTAACTCACATCAATTTGCTCTGAATACGGAATAAAGAATTGTCCCTGCAAAATAATATTAAAGTTCTTAATGCCCACTCTATTCGTAAAACACGGTTCAAGCAAATTCAGCCAGCCATTTGTATAATTCACATTACGGATATAAACATCGTGGCCGCTTTGCTTAGTAGCTTCGTAATCTATTTCTTTAAAACTGTAGGTTTGGAAATGCAAAGCAGAAACACGTGCGGAGAGTGAAAAAGAATAGTTCATTTTATACATCTTAATATTCCCGAAATAACCAACTGCGGGTTGAATGTAAAACTTATCATACAACGACTTCACCTCAAAATTTTTTATCGGTTGATTAAGGAAAGTATTATAATTAGCTGTTTGATAAGCATAGTTTGAATTATGTCCGTAACCTGTAAAAAATTCTGCCCGCCAATTCTTTGAACTGCTATAGCCATAAGTACCAATTGCACCATCATAAATCGAAATTCCTGAACCAAAACTTACATTACCGCATATAGCCAGACTTTTAACCGGGTTATGTGCCATTTGTAATTCTACATGATTTACACCTCCATATGCGACCACTTTTAATTCCTTATGATCCTTGAACAGAGGTGTGTTTTGGCATATGGGAATATAAACAGAACGGACCGCACAGCCGCTTAATAAAAAACAAATGATAAATATTTTAAAGCTTGCGGTTAATTTCACGTTCGGTATCACGTTTTTTAATGGATTCACGCTTGTCGAATTCTTTTTTTCCTTTTGCCAAAGCTATTTCGAGTTTAGCATAGCCGCTTTGTGAAATAAATAAACGGATGGGAATAACAGTTAAGCCTTGATCCTTTAATTTTTTTTGAAGCTTGTTTAATTCTGCCTTACTCAATAACAATTTTCTTTCGCGGTTAGGCTCATGATTGTAATGTGTGCCTTCAGAGTATTCCGCGATGTGCATATTTTTTATATAGAGTTCGCCATTACGGAAATAACAATAACTATCCGATAAAGCAGCTTTTCCTTCACGGATCGATTTGACTTCGGTACCGGTTAAAACCATACCCGCCACCAGTTTTTCCAAAAACTGATAATCGAATTTAGCCCTGCGGTTTTCTATGTTAACGTTATTGAGTAATTTAGCCGTCACAATACAAATATACTAATACAATGCCAACAACGGTGCAATTAATAAAAGCTGAAAGCGCAGACATTCCAGAGATTACGCGTCTCGCCGGCATTGTATGGCATCAGCATTATCCCGCTATCATTAGCATGCAGCAAATCGACTACATGCTTAAATTAATGTACAGTTCCGAAAGCCTGAATGAACAAATGAATATTAAGGGGCATGTTTTTTACTTCATCAACCAGCGGAATATCAATATCGGTTTTATTTCTGTGAGCAAAATAGAGGAAATTAATTCCGGTTATTTCTTACATAAATTTTACATCGACCAAACACTTGCCGGAAAAGGAAGCGGTACTCTCGCTCACAATGAACTTATACGATTATTAAATCCTTCTTACGTTAAACTTACGGTTAACCGACAGAATTATAAATCCATTAATTTTTATTTCAAAAACGGATTTAAAATAGACAGCGTTGCTGATTTTGATATCGGCAATGGTTATGTGATGAATGATTTTGTGATGGTGTGGTGCCGCAAATAGTGCAATCGCCTTCGGCGATTTGACTATTTGAGATGCTGCCTAACGCTTCGCGGCAGCATGACAACCGATTTTTTTAAGAATACGCGGTGGCTAAGCGGAGTCGAAGCCACAATTAAGATAATTTAGAAGATAATTCTTCCCAATTCTGCATTTCTTTTTCGAGTTGGGATTTTAAAGAGGCGTAATTGCTCATAAATGCTTTATCGTTTACCGCCTGATTTTGTGTTTCAGGGTTTGATAATTTATCGTCGCAGGTTTTTATTTCTTTCTCCAAACGTTCAATCTCAGTTTCCGCTTTTTTTATTTGACTGTGGATTTGCTTTTGTTCCTGTTCGTTGGCATTTACTTCCGGTTTCTTTTTTTCAAAAGCTTCTTTCTTTTCTGCTTTTATAGAAAGGTCCGTCTTTTTTTCCAAATCCAATTCATTCAATCTTTCTACCTTACGTAATTCCATGAAATCTTCAATACCACCCAAATGTTCTTTTACTTTTCCGTCTCGGAATTCAAACAAACGGGTACACATGCCTTTCATAAAATCACGGTCGTGACTCACCATTATCACAGTTCCTTCATAATCCAATAAAGCTTTTTTCAAAATTTCCTTCGAACGGATATCCAAGTGATTTGTCGGTTCATCCAACAATAATAAATTGTACGGCTCCAATAATAATTTACATAGAGCTAAACGTCCGCGCTCTCCCCCACTTAGTACTTTAACTTTTTTATCGATGTCTTCACCACTGAATAAAAACGCGCCCAATAAATTTCTTACGCGTTTGCGTATATCTCCTACCGCTAAATCATCAATGGTTTTAAACACTGTTTTTTCACCGTCCAATTTTTCTTCCTGGTCTTGCTCAAAATAACCCATCATAACACTGTGACCTAAAGTTACGGTGCCTTCATGCTGGATTTTTTTGGCTATCATTTTCATCATGGTGGATTTACCTTCACCATTTCTTCCAACTAATCCGATTTTCTCACCCTTAGTAATAATAAAATTAGCATCTGAAAAAATACGTTTCGGTTCGTAAACTTTGCCCGCATGTTCAACCGTTAATACAATTTTACCGCTGTGGGCAGGAGGCGGAAAACGGAAATACATCGCTGCTGTATCATCTTCATCCACTTCAACACGCTCCATGCGGTCGAGTTTTTTGATTAAGGATTGGGCGAAAGATGCTTTGCTTGCCTTTGCGCGGTATTTATCAATCAATACTTCGGTTTGATTAATAATTTTTTGCTGGTTTTTTTGTGCGTTCTCCTGTTGTTCTTTTCTCTCCTGACGCAACACCAAATATCGTGAGTAATTAGTTTTGTAATCGTAAATTTTTTGGTTCACAATTTCAATAGTACGGTTAGTAACATTATCCAGAAAAGTTTTATCGTGACTAATCAACACCACGGCCCCGGGAAAAGTTTCCATGAATTCTTCCAGCCACTGAATTGCTTCAATGTCTAAGTGATTCGTTGGCTCATCCAATAATAATACATCCGGTTTTTGTAACAACAGCTTCGCTAATTCAATACGCATTCTCCAGCCACCACTGAATTCGGAAGTCTGGCGATGCATATCCTTTCTGTCGAACCCTAAACCCTTTAATATTTTTTCAATTTCTTCTTCCACATTTCCTGCGCCAATAATATCGAGGCGGTGATTAATATCCGTTAAATCCTCAATCAGTTTCATGTACTCTTCACTTTCGTAATCGGTACGCGTTTCTAATTGGTGATTAATTTCTTCTAAACGCTTTTGCATTTTCTGAACTTCAGCGTAGGCTGTTTCCGTTTCTGCAAAAACTGTTCGTCCGTGTTGGTGCGTCATGTCCTGAGGCAGGTAACCGATTTTACATTCTCGTGGAATGGCGATTTCTCCCTTGGTCGCGTTTTGTTCGCCGGCCAATAATTTAAGCATGGTACTTTTGCCTGCACCGTTTCTTCCGGCGAGACCAATCCTGTCTTTCGGATTTATGAGGAAAGAAATATTATCGAAGAGTGTGAACCCTCCAAAAGTAACAGTAGCTGAGTTAACTGAGATCATTTTAAATTACGATTGACGAATGACGAAGTACGATTCCGGCATCCTCAATTTTGCGGGGCAAAGATAGTGAATTATTGAGGATTTTCCCAAAGGGACCACTATGTGGAGGAGATAGGATTAAGGATTTTAGGGTAGTTTTTTACCTAGATTAACATTCCTGCAATGGTTGCGGACAAATAAGAAGCCAGAGTACCAGCAATTAAAGCACGTATTCCGAGTTTAGCTAAATCAGCTCTGCGTTCAGGTGCCAAAGCACCGATACCGCCAATCTGCATACCAACCGAAGAGAAATTAGCAAATCCGCATATGGCAAAACTCACAATGATTAATCCTTTATCACTTAAAGGTTTTGCTAAATGATGTGTTAAGGTATCAAAAGCCACAAACTCGTTAATAGTTAGTTTTTGTCCCATTATAGTTGCGACTTGCATTACATCTGCTTCAGGTACACCCATACACCAAGCCAAAGGATAAAATATTTTTCCGAAAATATAATCCAAAGAAAGTGGCGACCAAATTTTTCCGAGCCCGTAATTAATCAGAGCAATCAATGCAATAAAACCAATCAGCATTGCAATAACATTAATGGCTATTTTCATTCCGTCTGCTGCGCCGTGAGAAATGGCATCAATAATATTGGTGTACGGACTTTTCACTTCCAGTTTTACTTCGCCTTTTGTTTGAGATTCTTCTGTCTCAGGATAAATAATTTTTGAAATAACCAATGCAGCAGGCGCGGCCATTAAACTAGCGGTCAACAAATATTCTGCCTTCGCCCCCATGTTCACGTACA
>CAZRNW010000046.1:9453-12165 GCA_964601535.1 uncultured Flavobacteriaceae bacterium | reverse complement strand
TCCAACTGTGCGTGGATACCAATAATAATATGCTTTTGATAGATTCATCGCTACAAATGTATTAAATAATTCTAAAAAACCTCTATTTGATTAAAAATACCTTGTTAAAAACATTATTTATCTCCGAAAACAGCGTTATGGCTATTGGCTAACTTTATTATCTGATGAAAAGGGTTCTTCTCATAGTATCTTCCTTTGTCTTGTTTTTGAACTTTTCTTTTGAAAAGCCTAAAGACAAAACACCGGATTTTTTACAACTTGAAACCAGATGGGTGGATTCTGTTTTTAATGCCTTAAGTCCGGATCAAAGAATTACGCAATTGTTTATGATCGCGGCATATAGTAATAAAGACATGAAGCATGTGCGTGAAACACGCGAGATGATAGAAAAATATAATGTTGGTGGTTTGATTATGATGCAAGGCGGACCAATGAAGCATGCAAAGCTTGTCACTTATTATCAGTCGAGAGCAAAGACGCCTTTGTTGTTGAGCATAGATGGAGAGTGGGGACTTGCCATGCGCATCGATAGTACACCAAGGTATCCCAAACAAATGGCATTAGGCGCCATTCAAAATGATTCACTGATTTATTATATGGGAAGGCAAATTGCAAAGGAATGCAAGAGAATGGGTATTCACGTCAACTTTGCCCCTGTGGTAGATGTAAATAATAATCCTGCTAATCCTGTGATTGGAATCAGAAGCTTTGGGGAGGATAAATACAAAGTAGCAAAGAAAGGCTATATGTACATGAAAGGCATGCAGGATGAAAAGGTAATGGCGAACGCCAAGCATTTTCCCGGACACGGTGATACAGATGTGGATTCGCATAAGGGTTTGCCGCTGATTAGTCATCCAAGGGAAAGATTAGATTCGGTGGAATTGTATCCGTTTAAATATTTATTTGAAAGGGGACTTGCAAGTATCATGGTTGCGCATCTGAATATTCCCGCACTTGATACGACAAAAAATCTGGCTTCTACTTTGTCACCCAAAATTGTGACAGATTTATTAAGAAAGGAAATGGGTTTCGAGGGTTTGGTATTTACTGATGCCCTTAATATGAAAGGCGCTTCCGATTATTTTACACCTGGTGTAATTGATGTGAAAGCCTTACAGGCAGGAAATGATGTGCTTTTGTTTTTACATGATGTTCCGAAAGCTCTGGAAGAAATAAAAAAAGCAATCACAGCCGGACTTATTACACAGGAAGAAGTTGATGCGCATTGCAAAAAAATACTGAAAGCAAAATACTGGTGCGGTTTAAACCGTAAACAATTTGTTCCGACAAAAAAATTATACGAAGAACTGAACACGATTGAATCGGACCTGTTAAACACAAAGCTGGCTGAAGCAACCATGACGCTCTTAAAAAACGATCATCATTTACTCCCTCTTAAAGCTTTAGACACCTTGCGTATTGCAGAAGTCTCCATTGGAATGAAAGAGGAGAATGTGTTCAGCAAATCTGTTTCTAATTATGCACCCGTAAAACATTTTGGTGTTGAGCACGACGCAAGCAAAAAAGAAATCGATTCTTTATTCGCTCATTTAAAAAACTTTAATTTAATTTTGATTCAAGTCAATAAATCAACTTTGCGTCCGGATAAAAATTTCGGAATTTCTAACCAAAGTTTAAATCTCATTGACTCCATTTCTAAATGGAAGCCGACCGTAGCAACTTTCTTTAATAATCCTTATTTACTGAACGCACTTAAATGGCCAAGTCATTTAAGCTCGGTAATTATGGCTTATGAGTATACCTCTTACACTCAGAAAGCTGCAGCTGATGCGGTTTTTGGTGCAATTCCCGTAAATGGAAAATTACCGGTGACTACAAAATATTTTAAGTACAATACCGGATTGGAGAATGATGAAATTATCAGAATTAAGTTTGTGAGCCCGGCATCAATGGGTATTCAAAAAAAAAACCTTGAGAGAATAGATAGCATAGCCAATGTTGGAATAACAGAAAAAGCTTATCCCGGTTGTCAGGTTGTTGCCATTAAAGACGGAAAACTATTTTTCCAAAAATCTTACGGCTCTTTCACATACGACAGTGCTTCACCGAAAGTAACGGATCAAAGTATTTATGATTTGGCCTCCATAACAAAAATATCTTCATCGTGTTTGGCTTTAATGAAATTAAATTCAGAAAAGAAATTTGATTACAAAAAAACATTGGGTTATTATCTTCCTGAATTAGCGGGCAGCGATAAAAATGATTTATTGATAGAGGATGTACTCACGCATCAGGCGGGATTGATGGCCTGGATTCCTTTCTATTTAAAAACGATGGATAAGCAAGGGAATTACAAACCCGGTTATTATGATTCTAAGAAATCAGAAAAATATCCTGTACAGGTTGCAAAGGATTTGTACGCTGCCACTTGGGTTGCGGATACAATGTTCAGCAGAATTTTAAGAAGCAAGCCTGAAGAAAAAGGAAAGTACTTGTACAGCGATTTAGGTTATTATTTCATGCAGCGGATTATTGAAAAACAAACCTCTATACCACAGGAAAAATATGTTCAGGAAAATTTTTATGTGCCAATGGGATTAGGTTTGACTTACCGTCCGCTTGAGAAACATAAATTATCTGAAATTGCTCCAACCGAAAACGACACTAAATTCAGGAAGCAAGTCGTACATGGTTATGTCCATGATCCAGGCGCTGCAATGTTAGGCGGAGTAGCAGGTCATGCAGGAT
>CAZRNW010000046.1:0-9443 GCA_964601535.1 uncultured Flavobacteriaceae bacterium | reverse complement strand
CCTTAATGCAAATGTATTTGAATAAAGGTTGCTATGCTGGTGTACAGTATTTAGACAGTAATGTTGTGAAAGATTTTACTTCCTATCATTTTGAGCCTTATAACCGTCGTGGTTTATGTTTTGATAAGCCAGAGCCTGATGAAAAGAAAGATAGTCCTGTTATTGAATTGTGTAGTCCGGATAGTTATGGCCACAGTGGTTTTACAGGAACATTTACATGGATTGATCCGAAAAATAAATTAATAGTTGTGTTTTTGTCGAATCGCGTTTATCCGGATGCAGAAGAAAATAAATTAGCGAAGCTAGGCATAAGAGGAAAAATTCACAAAGCATTTTACGAGGCAGTTAATGCCGCTTCTCCTGTTCCAAATTATCTTAAATAAAAAACCCTGCTATAACACAGGGTCTTTTTTTAGTTAACTGCCGGAAGTAATCCGTAATCTTTTCCGTATTCAAGCATCTGTTTAAGGAAATTATCAGGGTAACTTATTGTAACATCCACAATCTTTCCGTCTTTCATAACCGGAGTGAGTTTTGGTTGAATGAATCCTGCGTAAGGGGCGATTTTTAATTTGCCGTAACGCTCAAGGGTTTCTTTATGTAAAGCCGGGTCTAATTTTACGCCGTAGTTCTCGATTAAATCATGTCCTGCTTTATAATCGCCCTGCGATTTAATTCGCTGTAATTCCCTCAATAATTCCCCAAACAAAACGCGGAGTTTTGCATAATCATTTACCACAAAATATGTTTTATTGTCTTTCACGATTTTCTCAATCACATTATCTTTTTTTCCTTTTTCGTAAGCCCATAAAGAAACCATTTGGCGGTTACGCATGTGTGATTCTTCAATATTATTTCCGAATTTAATACGGGACGATTGTATAATTAATCCTTTGGTGATGTATTCGTCGTAAGAAGCTTTTCCGTAATCCAAAGAAGGCATTACACCAAGCTCAACTAATTTCGGGTCCATTAAGTAATAAAGCGCTACTAAATCAGCGCGGCCTTCTTCCAAAGCACTGGCATAATTTTTCAAAGTTTCATGTGGCTGCGCAACCCCATCTTCAATTTGTCCGCTGGCGTGACCGATTACTTCGTGCATATCGGTGTGTAATTTATCGGCAAGAGGCGCATATTCCTGCACTCGTTTTTTTATTTCATCATTATAATAAAATTCATCCACAATACTTGTGCCGCCGGCCTGATCGAATGCCTCAACAATATTTCCCAAGTTAACAGATTTAGAACCGTGTGTTTCACGAATCCATTCGTTGTTAGGTAAGTTAATTCCAATTGGTGTAACCGGACCCGAATCGCCAGATTCAACAACCGCATTAATTACTTTTGCAGAAATACCTTTTACGTTTTTCTTTTTGTGTTGAGGAAGAAGAGGGGAGTTGTCTTCAAACCATTGAGCATTCGCTCCGATGGCTGCAATGCGTTTGCTCGCTTCAAAATCTTTTACAGATACAACTGATTCAAAAGAACCTTTGCGTCCTAATGGGTCCTGATAAACTTCAATAAAACCATTCACAACATCAACTGAGCTTTCAGTGTCTTTTACCCATGCGATGCAATATTCGTCAAAATCTTTAAGGTCGCCTGTTTGGTAATATTTAACTAATTTCTCCAATGATTCTTTTTGAGCAGGATTTTCAGCCACATTAACTGCTTTTTGTAACCAGTAAATTATTTTTTCAATAGCTGCTGAATACATTCCGCCAAGCTTCCAGGTTTTCTCGACTATTTTTCCGTTTTCTTTTACGAGTTTTCCGTTAAGCCCGGTCATTACCGGCGTAGAATCTTTTTTATTGATTTGTTTTTCGTAGAAATCGGTCACTTCTTTTTGATTCACGCCTTCGTAAAAGTTAATGGCAGAAGAAACTACCATGTCGTTTTTAGGATCTAACTGGACTTTTTTAGAAGCAATGTTTTCATCGAAAATAATTCCCATAATAAATTCGGAAAATGCAGAAGCTGTTTGCCCTGCCGCCATTGGTAATTTAGTTGAATCTGTATGGTGAATTAAATCATTTAAAAATCCTTTAGAGCATTCAGGAATAAATTTATCGCTGCTGTAATGATGATGAATGCCGCTGCTGAAAAATACACGCTTGGCATAAACCAAAAACTTTTTGTAGTCATCGCTATTTACATCTATATGCTCATCCACATCATTCAGAATTGCCTCCAGAGTTTTTCTTACGGTTAAATTGTATTTATAATTCTGGTCCCATGTCATGTCACGGCCGCAAAGTGCAGCTTCGTATAAATAGTAAAGGAGTTCCTTAACCTTAGGTGTCAGTTTTTCAAAATCTTTTACATTATATCTTAAAACGCGCAGGTCGGCGAACTGTTCAGAAATATGTTCGAATTCTTCTTCAGGTTTAACTGAATCAGCGGCCTGAATTTTAGATTCGATATTGGCTAATTCGTTGTCACCCGACTTGCAGGAACTTAATGCAATAACAATGGCTGCGGGGATGATTAAATGTATACGTTTCATAAAGCTAAATTTGAGGGTACAAGGATAAGGTTTTATGGTGTTTTTTGCAAGTGGGCCGGGCCTAACCTCAGATTAAATTTTGATTCCAATAATACACACATCATCCACCTGCTCGAGGGCACCTTTCCATTGGGAGAAAGCTGATTTTAGTTTTTCACACAGTTCGTCACTGCTTAAAGAGGCATTTTTAACTAAAATGGATTGAAATTCTTTGTATTTGAATTTTTTTCCTTTCGGGCCGCCAAATTGATCTGCGAATCCGTCAGTAAATAAAAATACAGAACTGTTTTTATTTAAATTAAGAATATGCGTTGTAAAAGGCTTAGGTTCGTCAGTTTTGCCAATAGGTTGCTTGTCTGCTGTAATTTCTATCATTTTACCTTCTTCCAAATACCAGAGTGGATTATTTGCACCGGCCCATTTTACTTCTTTTGTTTTGTTATTAATGCTTAACAATGAAATATCCATGCCGTCTTTTACATCTTTATCGCTTTTCGAAAATGTTTCAAGAACCAAATCACGGGTTTTATCAAGAATTTTTCCTGGTTCTGTAATATTAAATTCAAGCACGGCCCTGTTTAAAGCATTCGAACAAACAACAGATACCATAGCTCCCGGAACTCCATGTCCAGTACAATCCGCCGCTGCAATAAAAGTATAATCGTTTTTGTGTTCCATCCAATAAAAATCACCGGCAACAATGTCTTTTGGCTGATAATAAATAAAAACGGACTCAAAATATTTATTTACCAAATCAATGGGAGGTAAAATAGCTTCCTGCAAACGTTTTGCATAGGTGATAGAATCCAAAATTTCTTTTTGTTTTTCTTCAATGATGGCTTTTTTCTCCCTGATTTCGTTATTTTGTTTCCCCAGTAAAACATTTGCTTTTTGTTTTTGCTTATAACTCCTGAAAATGAAAAAGAGTAAACCGACCACCATGACCAGTCCAATTGAAATACCAATCGTAATTACCCTTTGTTTTTCGCCTTCGGTTTTTAGTAATCTATTTTCGGCTTCTTTTTTTTCACTGCCGTATTTGGTCGACATTTCTATGAATTGATTGGCGCGAGTTTGCTGAAGCAGGGAATCCTTTGCTGCAAACTGAAGGGAAAAATATTCGAAAGCTTTTTCGAAATTCTTTTGTTTAGAATAAACTTCAGTATAAGTCTGGTAAATGGTAGTCAGTTTTTCAAAATCACGGGATTGTTTGGCAAGGGTAGCGCTGCTGTCTAAATACATGAGCGTATAGTAAATATTTTTCTTGTCCTGATAGGTGATGGCTAAATTGTGATAAGCAATAATTTGGTTATAAGCATATTTTTTAGCCTTGGCAAATTCAAGTAATTTCGAGAAATAAGTTAAAGCTTCATCCAGTTTTCCGATTTCTTTATAAACGACACCGATATTGTTCATGCCGTCAATGATTTTCTTCTCGTTATTCAGTTGTTTGTAAAGCTCAAGGGATAAAGTAAAATTTTCCAGCGCTTTTTCGTCTTTATAAGAGCTGTAATAGACAGAACCCAGTGACGAGTAAACCTCCGCCATTAATGACTTATCATCTATTTTTTTAGCTGCGGCCAATGCAATTTCGTATTGCATGAGAGCTGTTTCCGGTAAATTCTGATGTTCATAAACATATCCAATATTAGTGACTGCGTTGATTGCTCCTCGGATATCATTTGTCGCTTTAAATTTTTTTTCAGCTTCAATATAGCAGTTAAGGGCTTTGGCAAAATCGGCTCTTTCAACATAAGCATTTCCCAAATTGATGAGGAAATTAGCATTTCTGTTAACCAGATTCATTTTCTCACTTAAATCCACGCCCCAAATACCATACTTTATAGCAGAATCATTGTTCCTGTAAATGTATGCGAATATTAAATCACTGAGTGCATCTAGTTTTTTTTCAGAATCAGGGCCCGACAAAAAATGTTTCAAAGAATCGAGACTTTTAGATGCGGAAACTGAAATGGAAAAGCTAAGAAAAAGAATAAGTATGCGGTTGGATTTCTTCATAAGAAAGTAATCTTTACAAGATAGGTTTTTATGGTGTTTTCTGCAAACAGAGTGAGTCAATTTCGCCGAAACATATCCAGCATCCGTTTAAGTTGGAGTTTCAACCGCTCCTGAGAGCGAGTGGGGAATTGGTATTTCTAATCTGACATTACACGCGCACGCCAATGATACAAACATCATCCACCTGTTCTAAATTGCCTTTCCAGGAATTAAAGGCGTTAAGAAGAATATCATGTTGCTCGTTCATTTTTTTGGAGGCGTTCTTTACCAATAATTCTTTCAATTGTTTGTATTTGAATTTTTTTCCTTTTGGTCCACCGAACTGATCGGCATAACCATCTGTGAAAATATAAATGATATCGTTTTTACTGAGCTGAATTTTGTGCTCGGTAAACGGAGTAGGGTTGTCTGATTTTCCAATAGGTTGTTTATTGGCTGTGATTTCAAGCGTTTCATTATCTTTTAAATACCAGAGCGGGTTATTGGCGCCAGACCATTTTAATTCGAGCGTTTTTGTATTGAGGCCGCAAATGGAAATATCCATTCCGTCCTGCACATTACTTTCGCTCTTCTCGAAAGTTTCCAATACAAGTTCGCGGACTTTATCTAAAATTTGTCCGGTATCTTTTAATCCGAATTCTTTTACGGCGCGGTTAAGTGCGGTGCTGCAAATAACGCTAACCATAGCGCCGGGAACGCCGTGCCCTGTGCAATCGCAGGCTGCGAAATAGGTAACATCCTTTGTTTTCTCTATCCAATAAAAATCACCGCTTAAAACATCTTTAGGTTTATAAAGAACAAAGGAGTTTGGTAAAGTTTCTTCCCAAACATGAAGGGTTGGCATAATGGCTTCCTGAATGCGTTTGGAATACTGGATGCTATCGGTAATATCTTTATGCTGTTCTTCAATAATGTGATTTTTTTCTGCGAGTTCTGAATTAATGCGTTGTTTGATTCTGTTCTGGCGGATTAATATAAAAACCACAATGCCCACAATAGCGAGAATAATACCAATGAGTGTAATGGCTAATTGCTGACGGCTGCTCTCAACGTTTTTTAGTTGTATTTCTTTATTGAGGATTTTGTTTTCGTCTTCTTTTTTTTCTGTCTGATATTTGGTTGACATTTCAATTAAGGCATTGTTTTGTGTTTGACTCAACAATGAATCTTTCGCAACCGCTGAGAGTTCATAATAAATAAGTGCCTTATCAAATTTTTTCTGGTCGCGGTAAATTTCGTGAAGGGTATGGTAAGTTTGACTTAAATCATCGAAGTCGTTAATCTTTTTTGCAACAGAGGCGCAGCTATCCAGATAAATAATTGAATTTTGGTAATCCTTTTGCCCTTTGTAAACCAATCCTATATTATGTAAAGCCATTGCAACAGCTTTAGGGTCTTCGATTTTTCTCGAAAAATCAAGGTAAGTTTTGAAGCTTTCAAGAGCCTTGTCATAATTACCTCTTTCTTGATGAATGACCCCAATATTTGTAAGGCAAGTTATTATGCCTTCATTATTGTTCACAAACTTGTATATCTCTAATCCCTCTTCAAAATATTTAAGAGCTTTAAATTTATCCTTGTGATAATATAAGGCACCTAATAAATTTAGACAAGCTGCGTATGATTCCTTGTTTCCGGAAGCCTTGGCTCGCTCTAATGCAATAGTGTATTGTTCTAATGATTTATCAAACAAATTTTGTACGTCATATATCAAACCCATATTCATAGCAGTTTGAATCATTCCCTTCTCGTCATGTAATAACTCATATTTTTTATCTGCGTCAATATAAGCTTCAAGTGCTTTCCCAAAAACACTCTTTTCATAATATGCATTCCCTAATACCACTAAAAGATTAGCTTCCTTATTCTTTAAACCGTGCTTTTTGACTAGTTCTAAGCTAAGCAGTGCATAATGAATAGCTGAGTCATTGTTAATCCTAAGATATTTGTAACTTAACTCTGCAAGAATTTCAATTCGCTTAACCCCTTCTGAGACTGAAAGCGTATTTTTAAGGGAATCGATGTTAGAAAACGTTTTTTGGCTGGAAAAACCCAGTAGAATAATGAGAAATATTGAAAAAAAGGGCTTCACAATAATTACCCACAAATTAAACAAAATATTTCAAATTGAATGAAATTTGTTTTATTATTGTAATATAAATCTATAAAACATAAGACTATGGCAAGAGGAATTATTGTAAAAAGACCCGGAGGCGGATCTCCAAATGGGCGCTTAATAACATCAGAAGTAATTGCAGACCCAACAGGAAGGATGCCGGCAGTCCCTCCGGGTAACGTTGTTGAATTCCCTCCGGACGATTCATCAGATGTTCAACCTAATATTGGTGATGTGGTAGATTTTACTTACGACCCGGCAACAGGAAAAGGGAGTGCTTTGATTCCTGCAGGCAGGGCTACGGTTTATAGCAGTGAAGAGACTTTGGATTTGGACATTGTAGACGGTGAGTTTGTACTTTTAAGCGGTGCAAAAATAGAAGGTGGTATTAATGTAAACTCCGGCGTGTTGGCCATCGCGAATGGTTCTTCGTTTTCAGGAAAAATAAAAGGGGTAACTGCAGAATCTACCATTATTGTCAACGGTTCAACTACTGAAGGAAAAATCGAATCAAATAACGGCGGTTATTTAGCTATGGATACAGTAAATAAAACCGGAAAAGTGACTTCTACAGGTAATGCTTACACTTCGGTGCAAAATTGCACCATTGCAGGAAAACTGGAAGTGTTGAGAGCTACACAATGTGTTTTAAGAAACAATACCGTACAAGGCCAAACCAATACGGATTGCAGATAATAATTAATTAAAATCATTTAAAGACCCGCTCAAAAGGCGGGTTTTTTTATTTTCCGGTCTTTTAGAATTCATTAAAATTATTATTTTTACCTCCCTGTTTATGAGACGGTTTAAATTATTAATTGTTGCTGTTCTTTTGGCTATTTGTGAAGGTTCATTTTCGCAGATATATCCTGTCCAATTAAGTACACAGCTTATTCCTCCTTATAGCGGCTACTTACCCGATTATGCCGATCCTTCTTCAGAAAAATTAAAAATCATTCTTCAGTTCAATGATTTTACAACACCCCAATACAACATCCGTTTAAAAATTGAAATTAAAGGCAACGGATTTACGCTTGTCACCAAACAATTATTTAACCCGCCCCCGATAAATTTACAATCAGGTGTACCATTATTATTAAGCGGTGCTGATTTAGCTCCTTATCTCAACAGCAATAATCTAGATTTTATCGGTATCAATCAAAGTCAATATGAACAACGTATGGCTTTGCCTGAAGGTTATTACAGTATTTGCGTGAAGGCTTACGATTATTACAATACGGGAAACGTTCAGGTAAGTAATGAATCTTGTTCGCAGGCCTGGTTCATGTTGAGTGACCCGCCTTTTTTGAATTTGCCTCAGTGCGGAAAATACATTACCCCTCAAAATCCGCAAAACATTTTGTTTCAGTGGACGCCCATGAACATGAGTTCGCCAAACAGCGCGGCGAATACTGATTATGAAATTTCATTATGGGAAGTCCGCCCTGATTCATCTGTTAATCCAAATCAAATTGTTTTAAGTACTGCGCCAATTTTCAGCACCACTACAAACCTTACTGTATTAAATTACGGAATTACCGAACCGCCTTTGAATATTTACATGAAATATGTTTGGCGTGTGCGGGCGAAAGATATTACCGGAAGAGATTGGTTTAAAAATGAAGGGAAAAGTCAGATTTGCACTTTTGTTTACGGAAGCATACAATCGGTTTTAGGTAATGCTTTGAATTTATCATTGAGTGCACAAGGCGTAACGCATCGTTTGGGAACCTGCACCTGGAATACCCAAAACATTTACACAAAATATTTATTGCAGGTACGCAAAACAGGAACACAAAATTGGTTCGATTACAATTGTACAACAGGTTTCGAAAAAGTCACAAATCTGGAACCAAATACTTCTTATGAAGCACGTGTAAGGGGCGAAGGCGGAAGTATTATTGGTGATTGGAGTAACATCGCAACTTTCAATACAACAAGTGAGCCGAACTATAGCTGCAATGATCAAACCAATTATGCGGATATATTAGCAGCGCAACCCTTGCCTGTAAACAAAGCTGTCGTAGGATTAATTATTCAAACCGGACAGTTTGAAGTTGTTACTACACAAATAAGTCCGAGTGGTCCCCCAGGTTGGTACAGTGGAAAAGGTTATGCAAAAGTTTTTGGCGCTTTGCCATTGGCTGTGCAATTCAATAATATTTACATTGATGATAATAACCGGCATCAGCAGGGTGTAATTCAGGCATTAACCGAGGGAATTCAGAGCTGGACGCATCAATGGGATGTGAAAGATGCGGAAGAACATGCAAGTTATGTTAACGGAACCGTTGAAAATGTTACTGTAAACGGAAATCAAATTTGTGTAAAAATTCAGGGAAAAATTTCTGATTCTTGTTTTGCATTTCCGCCGAATCAGAATGTTGTAGTGGTGAGGGATGATGACGGCAATCAATGGATTGTAAATATTAATCCGCCTCCGCCCACTGTAAGCGGACCAAGTAATTATTTTCAGCCAAGCAATGATGAGTTAGATGCCAGTGACAGTACTATGGTGGTTTTTCAAGCGAGCCCGAACCAACAATACGGTTTCGATGAGAAAAAATACACTGCCTGGACCAATAATTACGAATTGATAAAATTAAAGAACGGGAAAAATTATTTCGTTCCCTATAAAAGTGTTGGCGACTTGCAGAGTGATGAAGTGTATGCTAATATAAGTATTATAGGATTTGTTTCTGCCAAATTAAGTTTTAAAACAAAGGCAGGCTTGCAATTAAATTCTGTTGCAGGAAGTTCACCAAACGTTTACAAGGTTACCATACCTTATCAGTCCGGTGA
>CAZRNW010000045.1:0-12297 GCA_964601535.1 uncultured Flavobacteriaceae bacterium | reverse complement strand
AAATCAGGTAAGCCGCCAACATTGTGATGTGATTTTATGGTAGCACTCGGTCCTTTTACAGAAACACTTTCAATTACATCAGGATAAATAGTTCCTTGTCCAAGCCATTTTACGTTTTCAATTTTATGGGATTCCTGATCGAAGACATCAATAAATACTTTACCAATGGCTTTACGTTTTTTCTCCGGATCGCTTACACCCGCTAACTCTTTGTAAAATTGTTGTTTTGCATCAACACCTTTTACATTTAATCCCATATGTTTGTAAGATTCAAGAACGGATTCAAATTCGTTTTTACGGAGCAAACCATTATCTACAAAAATACAATACAGATTTTTTCCGATAGCTTTATGTAATAAAACAGCCGCGACACTCGAATCAACTCCGCCTGATAATCCTAATACAACTCTGTCGTTACCAATTTTATTTTTTAATTCTAATACTGTTGTTTCAATAAATGATTCAGAAGTCCAGGAACCTTTGCAACCGCAAATATCATAGACGAAATTTTTCAATAACTGGTGTCCTTCTGTTGTATGATAAACTTCCGGATGAAACTGTATGGCAAAAGTGGTTTCGCCTTTGATGGCATAACCTGCAACTTTTACATCCTTAGTACTTGCTATGATCTGATAATTATCCGGTGTTTTTAAAATGGTATCTGCATGGCTCATCCACACCTGTGTTTTTTGGGAAACGCCTTTAAAAAGCGGACTGCTGTTATCTACAAAATCGAGATTAGCGCGGCCGTACTCGCGTGAGTTTGATTTTCCAACTTCACCACCGTAAAAATGCGCGAGATATTGTGCGCCGAAGCAAACACCCAATAATGGTAATTTGCCTTTTATGTTCGATAAATCGGGCTGTAAAGGTTTTTCTTCACGTACGCTATGAGGACTTCCGGAAAGAATAACGCCTTTAATTTCAGGAGTGATTTTTGGAACTTTATTGTAAGGATGAATTTCGCAGTAAACATTCAGCTCGCGTAAACGCCTGGCAATAAGCTGTGTGAATTGAGAGCCAAAATCGAGGATTAAAATCTGTTCTTGCATAATAAGCAAACAAAAATACAATTAAATAGGAGGTTTTTTAAGCTAAAAACGCCTAATTTTTTACAACTTATTATAAAAATACTATATTTGCACTCTCAATTTTTGAGGAGTTCGGGGTGTAGCGTAGCCCGGTTATCGCGCCTGCTTTGGGAGCAGGAGGTCGCAAGTTCGAATCTTGCCACCCCGACACAAAATTAAGCCTTTCACAGTGTGAAAGGCTTTTTAAATTTTGAGATACTGACTTCGTCAGTATGACATCCGCCATATTTAAACTTTCATGTGAGACTATTTCTTTAACAGCTAACATTGCTTTTAAAACAGAATTACTTCTCTAATTTCATTATTAATTTCTCAAGGCGCACTCTTTTCGTAGGTGTCTCCACATCATCAATCCTTGAATTTAAAGTTTTAATAAGGGAAGCCTTATCCTTTTCGGCGACAATGCCCGCAGATAGTTCAGCGTACTTTGGTAATTGATTAGTGGCACTTTTCAATAACTGCTCAATGAGGAGCGGAAAAGTTTTAGCATAATAAGTTTTATCGGAACAGAGTCCGGCCAAAATATTTACATAATGGTCTTTTGTTATAACCGAACCTTTATTAGCAACATCAATTAAAACAGGAAGGGCTTTGTATAATTCTTTAGGTTTCTCTTTTACAATTGAACTCAGAGCAATCATGGCGCCCCATTGCATACGGTTGCTTTTCGAGCCGAGCTGATTAATATATTCACCAACGTACTCGCTTATTAATTTAGGTTTCAGATAACCAATTTCGTAAATGGTTTTAATGCAATCGTGTTGGATGTCTTTCTTTTTGTTATTCAGATTTTCAACCAATTCCTTCACTGCCTTTTTATTATTAGAAGCGGCTATTTGTCTTGCCAAATCAATATTCGGGTTTTCATCCCTCCTGCCTAATGAGGTGGCTAGTTTACCAATGATGCTCATTTTATTTTTTCCAACGTTCAAGTCTTGGTATTCCGCTGCTGAAAAAACCTGCGAAAAGTTTATGGATGCCGCCCATCTCTCTCAGTTTATTTTTTACAAAAGCCTGCATTTGCTCTGCAGTAAAATCAGGCTGTGTGAATTTTCCGTTTTCGTAGCAATAACTGCAATACATTTTATTTTTGCTGCCATCTGCATTTGTTCCGCCGCCTTTAGGGTCATCTTTTAATGGATAACTGCAGCTCTGACACATTTTGTAGGATTTTTCCATAACAGTATTTTTATGCAAATTAAACAATCCTTATTAACTTTACAATAACATGATTAAGTTCAAGGCATTATTAGAAAAATTCGGTAAGAAAGGTGAAAAAACGGGCTGGACTTATTTTGTCATACGCTCTGAACAAACAAAAAAAATTAATCCCGGCGTTAAAACTTCCTTCCGTGTAAAAGGAAAACTAGATGATTTCCCTATTAAAGGCGTCGCAATAATACCAATGGGTGAAGGTGACTTTATTATGCCTGTTAATGCCGCGATGAGGAAAGGACTAAAAAAACAAAAAGGAGAAAAAATTTTAGTCCAACTCGAATTGGATAAAGCGGAGTTAAAAATTTCATCCGATTTTCTTTCCTGCCTGAAAGAAGAAAAAGACGCCAAAGTATTTTTTGATAAACTTCCTAAATCGCACCAGAATTATTACAGTAAATGGATTGAGAGCGCAAAAACACCCGAAACAAAAGCCAAAAGAATTGCCCAATCTATTAATGGCTTTAAGATGAAAATGAATTATCCGGAAATGATGCGCTATAATAAAGCCAACAAAATTTAATTACCATTCTTCTGTTTATAACCATTTTTCTATTTATTAGCTAAGGGATTGTTGTACCCCTATCTTTGCTAACACTATGCAAAACGTTAATACTCCGCAAGACAAATTTACGCCTTATCAAAAGTTTGCCGTTGTCATACTCACACTTATTCAGTTTACCGTTGTGCTTGATTTTATGATTTTGTCTCCCTTAGGAGATATTTTGATGAAGTCACTCGATATTACGCCGAAGCAATTTTCCTGGATACTTTCTTCTTATGCATTCAGCGCGGCTTTTTCAGGCATTGCTGCGGCAGGTTTTGCCGATAAATTCGACAGAAAAAAGTTTCTTATGTTCTTTTATGTAGGTTTTGTTCTCGGAACTTTGTTCTGTGGATTAGCTAATACCTATGAAACACTTTTAGCAGCACGTATTATTACCGGTTTATTCGGTGGCGTAATCGGCGCAACAGGAATGGCCATTATTACAGATATTTTTGCAATGAATCAGCGCGGACGTGTTATTGGAATTGTTCAAATGGCCTTTGCAGGAAGTCAGATTTTAGGAATACCCGCAGCCTTATACATAGCTGCCAAATGGGACTGGCATATGTCGTTTTATATGATTGTTGTTCTAGCCCTATTAATCGGACTAGCTATTGTAATAAAAATGAAACCGGTTGATGAGCATTTAAAATTACAGTCGGAGAAAAATGCGTTCCTTCATCTTTGGAATACGCTTGGCAATAAATCGTATCAAATCGGTTTCATTGCTATGGTGACCTTGCCTGTGGGCGGATTTATGTTAATGCCATTCAGCAGTGCATTTTTAGTTAACAATATCGGAATACGGCAAGAAGATTTATTTATTATTTTCTTTTGTACCGGCATTTCTTCCATTATCATTATGCCAATCATTGGAAAAATAAGTGATAAAGTAGATAAATTCTGGCTCTTCACCATTGGCTCACTTTGGGCAATTGTAATGGTGATTTATTATACAAATATGACACCAATTCCTATTTGGCAAGTTATTGTCATTAATATGCTTTTATTTATGGGAATTATGAGCCGCGTAATTCCGGCAACAACACTTGCAACAGCTATTCCGGAAATGAAAGACCGTGGTGCATTTATGAGTATCAATTCATCATTGCAACAAATGGCGGGCGGACTTGCATCGATTGCAGCAGGTTATATAGTAATACAATCCTCTAAAACAAGCCCGATTGAGCATTATGATATTTTAGGTTATGTTGTAGCGGGCGTCACCTTAATTTGTATATTTTTAATTTACAGAGTAAGCGTGATGGCTAAAGCCAAAAATACTCAGACTGAAAAACCAAAAATAGCCTAAAAATCCTCTCCTTTTAAGCCATTAATTAACTAAATCGTTAAAAAGTATTTCTTTAGAGGTACAAAGCTTCTTTTTATGGGTAATTTTTATAATTTTGTTTTAGAAAATTTAAACCTTTATCTATGAAAAAAATCTACTTAACAATTTTAGCAGGTGCATTAGCTTTTACAGTTAACGCACAATTAACCTTAACAAAAGCATTTAATGAGCCTGTTATAGGTAACGTGCATACTAAAAAAGGATACGATTCGGTTGGTGTAGTTCCGAAAAGCACCGGTGCTTCTCAAACATGGAACTTTTCAACCTTAGTAACTAACACTATTACCGAAGTTGCAACATATACTACCGTTGCATCTACGCCAAGCGCTTCATCTTTTCCTTTAGCAACGCTTGCTGAAGGCGATGGCACAGGCGCTTATAATTATTGGAGATCAACTGCTACCCAGTTTGAATTATTAGGTAATGATGATGGAGCAGGCGGACTTGTAACTTTCACAAATGCTGCTATTGCTGCTGTTTGGCCTATCAATATGGGATATTCTAATAATGATACTTATGGTGGTCCTGTAACAGTTGCATCAATGTCAGGAAACGCAACAGGAAGTATTTCAACTAATGGAACAGGAACCGGTACAGTTATTTTACCGGGCAGTTTAACATTTGTGAATTGTTTGCAGGTTAGAATGACGAATTCATTAAATATTCAGGTAGGAACTTTCCCAAGTTCATTTACGGTTGACGTACGCTCTACAGAATATCAGTACTATAACGGTGCTCAAAAATTCCCTATTATTACTGTTAATTATCAGACAGAAACTGCAACAACAGCTTTTGGTCCAACTGTGACAATAACCGCTGATATCAGAATCAATAATGCTGTTTTAACCGGTATTACCGATTTTAATTTTGATGCAATCAACTATAACGTTTATCCAAATCCTGCTACAGATGCTGTAACTATCAATTTAACTAACGACAAAACTGAAAACGTTTCTGTAATCGTTATGAATAATTTAGGACAAGTTGTGAAATCTCTTGATTTAGGCAACGCAGTTGAAGTTAAACATTTGATGAATACTTCTGATTTAGCCAGCGGTATTTACCATGTTAAAACCTCTATTGGCGATAAATCAACTACCAAAAAGCTGATTATTCAATAAAAGTATTTTCTTTAAATAAACCCCTAAAGCGTGCTTTGCTCTGCTTTAGGGGTTTTTTATTTGGCTTTACCTGTGTACCTTTGTGCATGCAAAAAAAGAAAAGGCTAATACTATTCCTCATCATTCTGTTTCCCTCAGCCTTTTGGTTAATCCTCGAAACAAGTACTATTAATTCCAGTAAACTTCTCTATTACGGACCAAAAATTGCCAACGGAAAAGATACAGTGTATTATAGTATCGGAGATGTGAAATTTAAAACCATCGTAGATAATTCAATAACTGATAAATTTTTTGATACCATTAGTTATCCCTTAATAACAATTTGCTTTATGCATCCGAAGTATATTAAAGATAATTACAGATTAGAAGGCTTACTCGATTACACGATTCATAAAAAGACTGAATTGTCGGAATTACCTTTGCTATTGATATTTCCAAAACCTGATAGCGTGAATACCATTCAATACAATTTAAAAGACAGTTTAAAAATTGATTTGCCAACTATTGAACAATGTTACCGCAACGAATCTTCATTCGACAGCCTGAACATTGTCTACTTTAAATCGAAACCAAGTCATGTTGATTACAGTTTTATAGCACTTCTTGATAAAAAAAGAAATATCCGCGGGTATTACGACGGCCGTTATGCAATGGAAATTAAACGCTTGCTTGGCGAATACCAACACTTAAGGTTAAAAGAGGAAAAGAAAAATTTATTACGTGAAAACGAAATTAAAGATGAGAAACAACACTAAATTTTTATCAGCTCTCTTCATTGCAGCTTTATTCTTGGCGTGTGGCGGGGAAAAAAAATCAGAAGAAAACGCACATCAATTACTTTTGCCAGTAATTGGTGATAAAAAACATGCGGGATTAAAAAACACAGACACGATTTATCATACCATTGGAGATTTCAAATTAATTAATCAGAACAAGGACACCATCACTCAAAAAAACATTGAAAATAAAATTTATGTGGCCGATTTTTTCTTCGCTACCTGTCAAAGTATTTGTCCGCAAATGAGCACGGAATTAATCCGCGTACAGGAAGTCTTTAAAAATGATAATGATTTTTTGATTCTTTCTCATTCCGTAAATCCGGCACATGATACATCTGAAGTTTTATTTGCTTATGCAGGAAAATACAAAGCCATTAATAACAAATGGCATTTTTTAACAGGCAATAAAAAAACAATTTACGATTTAGCTAAAGACAGCTACCTTGTAAATGCTCTGGAAGACGACGGCACACCGGAAGGTTTTTTACACAGTGAGTTATTTCTACTCGTCGACAAACAAAAAAGAATCCGTGGTATGTACGATGGCACCGACAGCATTGCGGTAAATAAATTGATTGAGGATATTAAGTTGTTGAAGACGGAGAAATAAGCCGCCAATTACACTAATGTTCACGAATATTAGTGCTAATTCGTGTCATTCGTGGCTAGCCGTGCATCGTTTCTTCTTTGCCGTAGTTCTTTATTACCTTCGCTTCGTGTTCCAGCCACTGCTGCCAGCGTTTATTTACATCCTCTACTCCTTCTCCGTATTTTCTGGCAAAACCTAAAAAAGTGGTATAGTGATTTGCTTCACTAATCATTAATTCCTTATAAAAACTTCTTAAATCTTCATCATTAATCTGTTCCGACAAAATCCTGAAACGTTCACAGCTTCTCGCTTCCACTAATGCGGCAAACATTAAACGATCAATTAAAACAATATTCCTTTTATAACCTTTGCGCATGAATTTATAAAGATCGTTTACGTAATAATCTTTACGCTCTACACCAAATTTATAACCGCGCTCCTTGATTTTTTGGTGGACCATTTCGAAATGCGTGATTTCTTCTTTAGCAATACTTAGCATTGCATCCACCAATTCAGTTTTCTCAGGATAACCAATTACCAGCGAAATAGCATTGCTTGCTGCTTTTTGTTCGCACCAGGCGTGGTCGGTTAAAATTTCGGAAATGTTTTTCTCAACAATATTAACCCAGTTTGGATCGGTTTCTAATTTTAAACCAAGCATTTGAATTACGATTTACGAATAACGAAGTGAATTTATATATTATTTTCTTTCTAATAGAACAACATTCTCTACATGTGCGGTTTGCGGAAACATATCTACAGGTTGAATTTTTACAACTCTATATTGATGCGCCATTAAAGCCAAATCCCGCGCTTGTGTTGAGGGATTACAACTTACATAAACAATTTTTTCAGGGTTTGCATTCAAAATCACTTTCACCACATCTTCATGCATGCCTGCGCGGGGAGGATCTGTAATAATGACATCAGGTGCTCCATGTTCTTTTATAAAATCATTCGTCAAAACATCTTTCATATCACCGGAAGTAAAAAACGTATTCTCAATCCCGTTTGCTTTCGAGTTTTCCCTTGCATCCTTAACGGCATCTTCAATATATTCTACACCAATTACTTTTTTACAATGACGCGCCACAAAATTAGCAATGGTACCTGTACCGGTATATAAATCATAAACTAATTCATCCCCTGTTAATCCTGCAAAGTCTCTTGTGAATTTATACAAGTTATAAGCCTGTTGGGAATTAGTTTGGTAAAACGACTTAGGACTAATCTTAAATTTCAATCCCTCCATCTCCTCATAAATAAACGCCCGGCCGGAATAAACTTTAATTTCCAAACCATCCATGCTGTCGTTACCTTTTGGATTATGAGCGTATTGTAAAGAAGTTATTTGCGGAAATTTTTGCTTTAAATGTTCCAATAAATCAAATAAATCCTTCTCCAGCCAGTCATAAACAGAAAGCACGACCATGATTTCTCCTGTTCCAGTTATACGTATCATAACCGTTCTTAAAAAACCACCTTTATCCCTTATGTTGAAAAAAGTTAAATTATTTTTTGCCGCATAATTCCTGATTTCATTTCTTATGCTGTTTGAGGGTTCAGGCTGCAGGTAACAATTTTCAATATCTAAAACTTTATCGAATCTGCCGGGTATGTGAAAACCTAATGCATTTTTATTTTCAATCTCAGCGCCGCTTTTTATTTGTTCTTCGGTTAACCATTTTTTATCAGAGAAAGAAAATTCGAGTTTATTTCTGTAAAAATAATCAGTTCCGTTACCAAAAATTGGTTGGATTTCCGGAATATCCAGCTTGCCTATACGAATTAGAGCATCACTTACAAATTTTTGTTTAAACTTTAACTGCGCTTCATAACTCATGCTTTGCCATTTGCAGCCGCCACAAGTTCCGAAATGTTCGCATTGAGGCTGAACACGGTAAAGCGAAGGTTTTTTTATTTCGATAACCTTTCCCTCCGCCAAACTGTTCTTTTTGCGATGAATATGAATATCCACTATATCACCAGGCACTCCGCCCTCACAAAAAATAACCAATCCTTCATGCTTGGCTACAGATTTTCCTTCGGCTGAAGTATCTATAATTTCAACATCATTTACAACAATATTCTTGCTAACTTTACCCATTATTAAGAATGGCAAAGGTATTATAAATCCACGAAACCCGAAGAATGTCGCGCTACTTTATTAAACTGGCTTATAATGGTGCCAACTATAACGGATGGCAGGTACAGGATAATACGCCTAATACCGTGCAGCAGGTTTTGGAGGAGAAATTAACCATTCTCTTAAAGGAAACCATTGAGGTAACCGGCTGCGGCCGGACAGACACTGGCGTACATGCCCGCTGCTACTACGCTCATTTTATTTGTAGAAATACTGATTTAACGGAAAACACCACACATTGGGTTTATAAATTAAATACAGTTTTGCCATCTGATATAAGTATTTTCTCGATACAAAAAGTAAAAGAGAATGCTCATGCGCGTTTTGATGCCACTTCCCGCACTTACCATTATTATTTACACCAGCATAAAAATCCGTTTATTGAAAATTTATCCTGGCACCAATATGGTTTTATCGATTTTGAACTAATGAATAAAGCCTGCGAGATTTTATTGGAAACAAAAGATTTTACCAGTTTCAGCAAATTGAATACACAAACCAAAACAAACATCTGTTACGTTTCTGAAGCTTCGTGGATGCAGTTAAACGAAACTGAATGGTGTTTTGTAATTACAGCCGACCGTTTTTTACGGAATATGGTCCGCTCTATTGTTGGTACTTTGTTATTGGTAGGAAGAAATAAAATTACGATAAGTGATTTCAGAAAAATTATTGAAAGCAAAAACCGGAGCGAAGCAGGGATGTCGGTGCCCGCTCACGCTTTATTTTTAACTGACATTCAGTACCCTGAGGAAATTTTTCAGTGAGCGAAGAGAAAAAAAATAGATTTAATTTCACATTACTAAAACGGATTTTTTCCTACACCAAACCGTATAAAAAGTTTTTTTATACGGCTTTATTTCTTACCGTAACCCTTTCCGGTTTCGCCATTATCCGTCCCTTACTTATCAGAACCGCACTTAATAATTTTGTGGGAAATGCAGATAATATTCAAAAACTTAATCTTATTGGTCTGCTGATTTTTGCATCCTTAGTTTTTGAAGCTTTACTGCAATTTGCGAACATTTACATTACAAATTATTTAGGGCAAAATATCGTAAAGGATTTAAGGAATCAGGTTTACAAACATATCCTTCATCTGAAAAATTCTTATTTCGATAAAACACCGGTTGGTATGCTTGTGACACGTGCTGTTTCCGACATTGAAGCATTGAGTGAAACATTTTCGGAAGGTTTTATTGTTATTGCCGGAGATATTTTAATGCTGCTGACGTTTATTTCAGTCATGTTTTATTTAAACTGGACTCTCACCTTAATCGTATTATGCACCTTCCCTTTATTATTAATTGCTACGAATCTTTTTAAAAATGGCGTCAAGAAAACTTTCAATGAAGTGCGTAATGCTGTTTCCTCCTTAAATACATTTACACAAGAGCATTTAACAGGCATGCGTATCATTCAGTTATTTAACCGCGAAGAACAGGAGTATGAAAAATTTAAAGTCATAAACGACAAACACCGCAAAGCCAATATACGTTCCATCTGGTATTACTCTGTCTTTTTTCCTGTGGTTGAAATTTTATCGGCTTTGGCGATTGGTTCTTTAATCTGGTACATCGGAACTCATTATTATTCTTTAAATATTGGATTAGGTGATATTACATTTTTTGTCATGATGGTAAATATGTTATTCCGTCCAATAAGAATGCTTGCTGACCGTTTAAACACATTGCAAATGGGAATTGTTGCTGCGGACCGTGTATTTAAAGTTTTAGATACAAAAGATTTTATCGAAGACAAAGGCACTAAATCTTTTGAAGGTGTTGCAGGGAATATTGAATTTAAAAATGTCTGGTTTGCTTATAATGATGAGAATTATGTTTTAAAGGATGTTTCCTTCTCGGTTAACGCAGGACAAACCGTTGCTTTGGTTGGTGCCACAGGCGCAGGAAAATCAACCATTATTAATTTACTGAGCAAATTTTATGAGATAAATAAGGGACAGATTTTAGTTGACAGCATTAACATTAACGATTACAAATTAGAAGAACTCAGAAAAAATACCGGCGTTGTATTACAGGATGTTCATCTTTTTAACGACAGTATTTTCAATAACATTACACTTCATAATCCTGCCATAAACCGCGAACAAGTAATAGGTGCCGCACAGCAAATCGGATTGCATGATTTTATTATGTCGCTACCCGGCGCTTACGATTATGTGGTACAGGAAAGAGGAATTACTTTATCCGCCGGACAAAGACAATTAATAGCTTTCATCCGCGCTTTTGTTTTTAATCCCAAGATTTTTATTTTGGATGAAGCAACCGCAACCATCGACACGCACACAGAACAACTTTTACAGAAGGCATTGGAAAAAATAAGTAAAGGCCGGACTTCGATTGTAATTGCCCATCGTTTAGCAACTATAAAAGATGCTAATAAAATTATTGTTTTCGAAAAGGGACAAATTGTTGAACAAGGTTCCCAGCAGGAATTATTAAATATGAACGGACAATTTAAACGTTTGTATGAATTACAATTTGCCGAAATTATTTAACAGCGATTACAGAAATTTCGAAGTGCATTCCCTTAGGTAATGCAGCCACCTGAACAGTTTCTCTCGCAGGAGGGTTTTGCAGGAAATAAGTTCCATACACTTCATTTATTTTAAAGAAATTTTTTAAATCCGTCACATACAAAGTCGCTTTCACCACCTGTTGCATATTCATTCCGGCGGCCTCAACAATTGCTTTAACATTATTGATAGCTTGTCTGCATTCATTTTCAACGGAACTTGTATCAGGTTTTCCCTCTGGGGTAAATCCAACTTGTCCGGCTACATATAATGTGTTTCCAACTTTGATGGCCTGGCTATAAGGACCAATTGGTTTCGGTGCCTTATCTGTTAGGATGACCAAACGCTCAGGTGTTTTATCGGCAAAGGAAACAATGCCGATAGTAATAAGTACCGCAGAAATAAAAAGTAAAAAAATCTTTCTCATTATTTAGAAGCAGTAGGCGGATCCATTTTAGAAATTTCAGTTAAACCTTTAATCAAAAGATCTAAATCCCTTGTACTGGTATAAACATTCGGTGTAATCCGCACACCGTTCAGTTTTTCGTAAACGAAAGTAGAAGTGTGTATTTTATGTTTCTCGTACAATTTACTTTCAATATCGCCGCCCTTCCATCCTTCAAAACCAACATGTGCAATTGCACAGGAATATTGAGGTTTGAAAGAGGTTGCCTGCACAACTTTCGGTAATGTTTTTACTTTTTCGTACCAGTAATTTTTTAAATAACGCAAACGTTCTTCCTTGCGTTTCGCTCCGATTACATTATGGAAATCAACCGCAGCACCAATGGCCATTTCAGAGGCAAAAGAGCGCGTTCCTAAAGTTTCAAATTTGCGGATATCACCTCCGTCAGGCTCAGAGCTCGATAATAAAGCCCAGACATTTTTAATTTTTTCTTTCTTCACATACATCAAACCA
>CAZRNW010000044.1:8143-12369 GCA_964601535.1 uncultured Flavobacteriaceae bacterium | reverse complement strand
CGTGTGCTCCACTAAAGCCGCAATCAGTACGACCATTTCTAAGAGCCTTATTAGTTGAACCACATTTTCCCGTAGTACTATTTGGATATGACCCATAATATACCCCGACTAATACAGGCCCATTTACCAATTTAGACTTTACAAAATTTGCATCTATATTAAATGCGGGCTGATACCAAGTAATGCCCATTGTTCTTAGGGCATTTAAAGTTTCTTGTGGATTTAAGCCTTCACAAACTTTGTTTTTATTAGCTAACTGTCTAATAGTTGCTAGACTGTAAAGTTTTTCCGTCCAAAATTCACCAAGCATCTGTATGCAAGTATCAGTGCAACAACTTTTGCCATTACATGGGGCACCCTGCTGACCAAACTGGTATCTTGCAGGATAAAGTAAGGGATTAGTAGACGGTAGTGATGGTGAAGTTTGTTTAGGTATTCCTGGTACCACGGTTGTAACAGCCGATTGAGCAATTATATACCCTGCATAAATCCCATTATACACATGGTAGTAATTACCAGCAGGTATGCTGGTACCTGAAAGTTGCCACAGAGCATCCGCAGCAGCACTAGATGCCTTATTCCAGTATAGGCTTTTGCGTGCTCCTACTTCAACATTTTTATTTGCGTCCCATTTATAGCCTACTAATCTTGAATTAACCTTAGTAGCCCACGTTGCATAACGTGAGTAGGGCACTATTTTTGTTGTTGCCATATTTTCCATTCCCCTTCTAAATTAGATGGAATATTTCGCGTATAACATCATTAAATTGATTTGCTATTACATCCCAATTAAATTTGGGCTGAGTTATAAACTGATATCCCTGTTCCGCAAATGCGATGCGCTGAGATTTATTTTGATATAAGTAGTTTAATTTATCCACCATATCATCTACATCCGCAACGCCTCCAAATGTGTTTATTCCTGATACATTCATAATCCAAGCAGCATTTTTAACAGTTAGCCCACCATGTCCTTCAACTAATTCTTTAAGGCAAGAATGATCACTGACTAGTTGGGCTACTCCTGTTGCCATACTTTCGGCTACAGGTAAGCCAAAGCCATCCCCAAGCGATATCAGCACATTAACATCAAAAGAATTATAAATGTAGTTAAGCATTTCTTTGGGTACGCCTTTATCAATGCGTTGACCTTCTGTAAGAATAAGTTTATCGCTTATATCATGAGCATTTACTAAATCTTGGATATCAAATCCAACATCTTCTAAGCCAGTATGTAAATATAATTTAGCATTAGGCTTATCTTTAGCAAATACAGAGAAAGCTTTTACAACTAAATCAAATCGTTTACGATATTGATTTCTTGCCACCATACCTACAATAAAGGAATCCAGAGGTAATCCTAACTTTAATCTTACTTCTTGCTGATTAACTGGAAAGAATGTATTTGTATCTACTCCATGATAAATTTGATAAAGATTATCCGGCCTTTTGCCGCCGTTTGCTTCTATGATAATATTTTCGGCAAAATGGGAGTAACAGACTTGAGCATCAAATTCTCTGGTAAGCATTTCTGCCCAACCAGGTTTTAGTGGCCCTGCATCTATCGGATAGTAGGCAATGTACTTAATCATCGGATCGGTATCAGGTGGTCTAAAACTAAATGCCTTATCTATAACCCAAGGATCATTTAACATAAAGATTATATCTGGTTTAACTTGCTTTGCTATCCACCATAATTTAGCATACCCAAAGATTTGATCCGTAGAGCCCTTGTCACAAGGATAGATAGGAAAGGGTATTTCTTTTTGATCATAGGGATCGCCCCAATGATTTATCCCAAGTACAGTGATATCGTGGCCTAATTTTTTAAGCCTCGTTAATAAATTATAGGATACAACACCAAAGCCCGTAGTAACCGTAGGTGAATCTCCCCAAAATAAAATCCGCAATTAAATATTCCCTTCTATATAATCCTTGTATAACACCAAGTTAGGGCACTTACAATTTTCTTCATATGGTTCTATTGTCCACATATTTTGTTTATCATAATATTTTACTTGAACTTTATTCTGCTCCCAACCACGTACAACGGCCTCCGCTAAGATAAAGGCTTTATCTTGGCTAGACATTAATTCCCAACGCATATTATACTCCTTTCACTTACCGTATCTCAACCCGAACATCACATCGACCTGTACCAGATTCAGGCACAACTTCGATGGTGTGTATACCGGGGCTTTTTCTTAGATAGGTAGAGATAGGAATATCCCGCCAAGTATTCAAAGCAGTCGTAGGAGTAATAGTAGTTGCTCCAAATAAATAATAGGTAGCATCTTTACCATCAATATAAATTTTTAAATTAGTTGGAAATGCCATATAATTTTCTCCTATTCAAAACAAATATAGTCAATACTAGTAGCCGAAGTTCCTACATCAAAACTAATTTGAGAAATATAAAAATAAAGTTGATCAAGAGGGTCAATACTGGGTGCAGAATTTTCCACTGTCCACGAACCGGGTTCGCTACTTGAGGCATTCCATACTTTGAATCTATCAGTTGTACCAAATCGCATTTCCCACTTTAAATAGTAAGATTCTCCTTCCACAAAAGTAAATCCAACAGGACCAGCAGTAGTACCCTGAACTGAATTTGTTGATTCATCTAAAATTACAAATACAGAATCAGCGGCGTCTGATCTTTCTACCTTATAGGTAAGCCGAAGATTTTTACCTCCCCAATAACTAATAAGACTGGTTAAAATCCAGCCATTTATCGTATTCCAAGGCCCTAATGTTTCAATCCCCATTGTTATAAAGGGATCAGAACTTCCTGAAGTTAATTTAAGCGTAGATAAATTACCCATACCCCCTGATACCGTGGAAGACCCGGCAGAAGAAGTAATAATAGACCAATCTAAGCCACCAGTAGAGGTTCCCCACCCACTAAAAACAGTAGCACGATTAAATGTTTCAAAAGCACATTCAATACAACAAATACTAAAATCATCAATATAAAAAGTTCCAGTATTCGAAGCATAAAAAACTACACGGGTAAAGCCTTGAGAAATGTCCCATCCTGTAGAAAATGATCCAGGATTAGGCACAATTACAGCCCAATCTGTAGGCTCTGAATCTTCAACATACCAAAACTTTCCGCGAACAGAAGTTGGGGAAAGATTTACTTTTACATAAATTTCTTTAGTTACATCAAATGGGTAAATATAGGAAGATTCTGAACCATTGGTGCTATAAAAATCATTCTCACTTCCTACAAAAACATTACTAAAATATAAACCTGTAGACCCCCCTAAATCATCCCTTTGCGTTGCCTCTAACACAAAATACACATAAGGGTAACTCTGAAGAACACCACTCACTAATCTTTGAAAATCGAATTCTGTTACCCACTCTCCACTAGGATGAGAATACTTAAATAGCATTTCAATAGGCGGACTAATTGTAGCGTTATATTGTAAAGGATCAATACCATCGCCTCTCTCAAAAATCCCTTTAGACCCATCTACCGAAAACGGCCCACTTCCTATAGTAGTCCAGCCGCCGCCAAAGCTTCCAGAAACTACTCTATCAAAAAGATCATTGGCTACACAGCACTCATTAACACAAGTATTACAGGGTACACCCACCCCGACGATATCCTCTTTAAATTGTAAACTTATATACGCTTGATCATCGGAATGATATGTTTTAAACTCTGCATAGAAGGGCATATCTGCAGTAACATAATCTGATACTCTTTCGAATAGTGGGAAGTTTCTTTTTACCCTATTGGCCGCTATCGCGGCTTGCTGACTTGTCTTTCTAAGGTCTTTACCTATCTGCTTAATCGTATCCATATTAACAAGTATGCTCAAAAGCTTCAGTAAAGATAAAAGTTACTTCAACATAGTCATCCTTACCAAATGTTTTAAATTCAATTAGAAATGTATGGCTCGCATCAAAAGAATCACGTAATCGTTCTACGATAGGAAAATTACGCTGAACCTTATCTAAAGCGTAATCGGTATCCTTTTTCGTTTTACTTAGTCTTTTAGATGCTTGTCTTAGGGTATCTGCGGCCATTCTATGCACTCCAAACTATAGGTTGTTCCACTATTGCTTGCCTGTTGTCGTGATTTAGTTATTAGTCGTAACTTATATACTTCATTATCTTTTGTAACTGCTGTAAATCTATCTCCCTCATTAAGCCCCAAATTTTCCCCTGTGTGCTGTATGGTAATTCGTCTTTGAGGGTATCGACGCTTTCT
>CAZRNW010000044.1:0-8133 GCA_964601535.1 uncultured Flavobacteriaceae bacterium | reverse complement strand
CCGTTAAACTTCGAACATCGTATTCTCTTTGAATGGTTCTGCCTATAATAGCCCTATTTGTTTTGTCCTCGATAAGCACTGTAAGAGGCAAGCCTTCAATGTCCCCACCATTTATTGCTAACATTGTAGCCACTTGGGATATATCTTGTACACTAGAAAAGCGTATAACAGTATTTGTACCTTCTAATAGTATAACATCTGTATCTGCTCCAAGTAAAGGTACGATCTTTATACCTTGCTCTGTTATATCCCACTCTGTTTGTAAAATTTCACAAGTAGATTTAATAATTTCTATGTAGTCTGAATTAATAAATTTAACACTTAATCCTGCAGTCTCATGCACTCCCATAGCATCAATATAGGTAGGATTTGTATCTAGAGTATAGACAGCAAAAAGATATGATTTCCAAGGAATATTGGTACTAGTAAAATATTCAGCAGAATCAAATACTACCGCTTGAGGTACAGAATAAGTACTATTTAAACTAATTGTTAATGACCCATCTGGATTGCCGCCAGGTATAGGTACAATATTAGTTATTTCCCCATATTTAAGGGAGCCATCAAATTCAAGAAGGGCTACTTTAATTGAGCCATAGCCCACCCCTTTTCTCGAAGTCAATATAACTCTATCCCCGGTAAATCGAATAGATTGGGCAGGATTTAAAATAGCCTTATACTCATATATAGTACCACCAATAAATGTAGGATCATAAAGTTGAACTAATTCATTAGGCTTTCTAAATGAAAACCGACTATCATCTTCATTATACTCTGTAAATGAGCCTGACCAGTAGCCTGCAAAACTATCAATACTTACATATCCCCCATTGGTATTCGTAATCTTTATTTCATATGTCGTATCATCTACAAGTGTTCCAGACTGCTCAGTAATTTCCCATACTTTTTCAGCAGATACTCCTGTAGGCAGAGTTAAAGCATTTTCAAGTGTGCTCCAACTGCTCCAAGTTCCATTTACATCAGCAGAGCGTAATTCTATTTTAACAATGCCAGCAGTAACACTATCGGGAATGGTGGCAAACCACTTAACAGAAGTCCCCCTGAAATGTAACACAGCGTAATCATTTGTTACAGTTGAATAACTATAATTGCCACCATATGAAAATGCATCTAATTTACCTAGCCATGCATCTACGCTAGTCACCTGACTATCTGAAGTACCCTCTATTTGTACAACTCTTGTATAGGCCGGTAATCTAATAGTCGCAGGACTAGAAATACTATTAAACACTTCAGTATTAAACTCATCTTTAACACTTATCTGACTTGTAAAAGTCACTGTCATATTTCTAAAAAATGTTCCCGGCTCAAATTTTCTTTTTGTAGCAGACGCCGTTGTAATCATTTCACCAGAAGTAGGAGCATGGTAATATGTTATTTGTCGATTAGTATTCTCAATCTGCCTATAACTTTTTGCAGTTATGGTATCCCTACCTGTAATACGACGATCTAATTCTATTTCTACCGCAGAGGCATAACAATCATTATTAGGCTCTACCTCTGTAGTATTAATTGTCCCATCAGTAGGTGAAGTCTTAGCACTACCTTTAAAGGTATTTGTTCCTCCACATTCCCATCCCCACTCATCAGTAATAGAGCCTCCAAGAAAAACTGAGCCATAATATGCATGAGTATCTGTAATATTAACTTTCCAATATTGTGCAGATACCGCAACACCGGAAGCAGTACGCTGATCACTTTCAAAACCACTCTCTCCCATATAGAGAGTGGTACCATTAATACTTTGTGAAGCATATGTAGGGTGTTGATTAGGTATATCTGTAGAGTACAAATTAGAGAATGCACTATTATCATTAGAATGCAGCAAATGCCAATCATACACTCTATTATTATTGATCGTAACCCCGCCCCACCAAGGTAATAAGATACGCGCTCTACTTATTGAATAGGGCTCCCCTAAATCAATCGTTAAATAATCAGCCTTGCTTGTACCTGACCAAAATTGGCTTGTCTTAATGGTACCCTGCTCTGGTGTATCTCTTCCTATAGATATAAAACCTGTTTGTTCATCAATAGCATCGTCCTTACTGCGCAAACTTACGCCGTAGTGGGGGGAATTACTAGTTTTATTAATTATCGTTGTAGTACGAGGCTGCCCTGCAATATTTTCAAATCTAAGATCATCAAAAAATTGATCAATAGGATAATAAAAAGAACGCAATGTCTTTTTATAATCGCGGAATAACGCTGATCTACCGGGACCCGTATTTGTCTTTGCATCCCCGCCGTCAGTTGCAATACTCTCAAATGGCCCGTAGTTTAATCGCTCATTAGTAGAAGTATCCCAACATTCCCACCATCTAGTATAAACTAAATACTGTAGTTTAGGATCATTTACGGGCATGGTAAATGATATAGATTCATCTGAAGAATTAACCGTCTTTTTAAGTGTAATGTTATCGGCATTCTCTAAAATAATAGGATCGGTTAATCTGATACCGTTTGATAAATCTGGTACGGATACTCGTATTTGAAGGGCCATAATAATCTATTCACCTATAAATAATAACGATTTTGATAAGTTATCACACATTCAGATGCGCCTGATACTGTGATATATGTTGTTTCTGGACCTATATATAGTCTATAATCTTTATTAAGCATTACACTAGTGTTTGTTGTAGTATATTGTTCAGAATTAATTACTAGATTATTTACTGCCCCCGATATACTTATAAATCCAGTATATGGTTCGTTGGAGGTATAGCCAGAAATTGTTACATTCGTGCCAGTGACAGTAAGATTAGCGTAACTCCATCCACCATCATCCAAGGTCCGTGGGATTGTTATTAAACCTACACCAGATGCTACATAGATTGTATTACTATACAGCCAAGGCTTCGCCTCAAACTCTATCTCATATTCTAGAACATGTAATGAGTCTGTAACGGTCTTAGAGGTAGTTATCTTCTTGGCAATGGCTAAGTAATAATGATCCGCTTTCTGAATATAAAGTTTTTTAAATTCCCTACCTGAACGTACTATTGTAGCAGCTTTCTGAACCTGCTGCTTCATATGTAGATATGTATCTCCTGTTACTATCATTTTAACAGTAATAGGTTTATTTGTTAAACCTTGGGCTTCTGATAATCCCTCATCCATATAAGGAGAGTATTTCTTATTAATGATTATATCAGAAGAAAAATCTTCTGCCTTTGCATAGCCGGGTAATTCAAAGTTGTTATAATTAACTAAGTACTTACCGGATATGTATGCTTGTGCATGTGCATACTGCTTTGTATTAAATGTCTTAATCTTAGCCTGTGCTTGACCTACCTTAAAACTTCCAATATATGCTTGAGCTTGCCCTGTTGCCCAAGTATATGTAATATATGCTTGAGCCTGAGCACTTACAATAAATCCTAAAGCCTGAACATGTGAAGCCGCTTGAGCAAAACTTCGATATACAGGCCGTATAAAGGCTTGTGCGTTCGCATTTCCTGCACTTTTTACAATATTAGCCTGTGCTTGACCGCCCTTATTCGCCCCAAAAACAATTATTTGTGTTTTGGCTTGCCCATATCCTGCAGCCTTAGTAATTATAGCATTTGCTTGAGCAAATTTATAATTATTATTACTAATAATCTGCCCTATAGCATTAGCATAACCTGCTCCCTTAATAATAAAGGCTTGAGCCTGAGCATTTCGGGCAGGAGTACTAATAATCTTAGAAAGCGCTTGTCCAAAACCTTTTACTTTATATGCTAAAATATATGATTGAGCTTGTGCAAAACTAAGTTTTATTATAAAGGCTTGAGCCTGAGCAACTTTACTATAGGTTTGTTTAATACTAGTCTTAGCTTGTCCGCTTTTATTAACATTTATTTTAATATGTGCTCGTGCTTGAGCGCTCACATAGCGAGTTTGTGTTGCAATAGAAGCCAAGGCCTGTGCATAGATTTGTGTAGAAGCAGCTAAATCCTGAAATATATTATAATTATCAAATTCAATTGTAGTTGGCGCAGTGAAGGCTTCACCAACATCAGCATAAATTCCAACAGAGCCGTATCGTATAGGAACAGTAGATAAAGTTAAATCCCATGAAACTGGCTCTGAGCCCTGAGAATACACCTTACCTTTTAAACTATTTCCTAGTAAAGAAAGTTTAAATGTATACCAAGTATTTATAGAAAGGCTACTAATAGGGGTATCAATAGAATCTGCTAGACCATCAAATACCCAAGTAAGATTTAATGAGTAAGTAGTCGTTCCAGGATTATATGCTATGTAACCACTTGCTCTATCATTAGATGTCTGTACTCGTAAGTCTAATTGAATTGGAGTAAACCAATCATTTATTGTAGATAATCTAAAATCTATAGAAGCTTCTAAATCTTTTTCAGTTATAGGAGAGTTAGTAACTACATAATCGTAGTTATTATTACCAGTTAGTACTGCTTTAGAACCATCAGCCGAAATAAAATTATAATTAGTACTACCTGTAGTAGCATATGCAGGACCAATATCGGGAGTACCTAAGTCGCCCACAGATTGTACTCGTGTAAAGGTGTCTTTAACCAGAATTAAGTATTTGATAATCTTCGCTAGTGCTTGAGCATAAGCAAAAGACCCATTAATAACAGTTCCTTGAGCCTGAGCAACACTAAAGTAAGTCGTTACAATATCGGCTTGACTTTGTGCATATGCCTTATATGTCTGCAAAATATCCGCTTGCGCTTGAGCAAATCCATTTTTCGTAATTAAGATATTTGCTTGAGCCTGAGCAAATACAGCCGTAGTTGTTGTAAGAGTACTAGGAACAATAAATTGTGCGCTAGATACGAGTGCTCTATCAGTGCTATCAAATACTAGATACAAATCTGTATAATTTGTAATACTTGCTATCTCTGCTGGCGTTAAACTATAACTAAATGTTGTAAAAGTACTCGTTAAGCTAGGCTGAAAAGAAGCAATTAAAGTAATGCCCTCATATAGCCCTACTGTTAAAGTTGCAGAAACAAAAGACAGCGCTCTTACTTTTATAATATGTTGAATAGGCCAATTAGGAGTCGATATACTAGTTAGTTTTAATTTAGTTGAAAAACTACCTGTTAATAAATTTGTAGTTATAAAATCCGTATCGTCAGCTATTAATTCATCTACTGCGGTATAGAGATTATCCGTAACTCCAATAACTGCTTGTGCTTGCGCGAAACCAAAGGGTGAGGTAACAATCCAAGCCTGTCCTTGGGCAAAACTTAGATAAAGCTGCTTAGTAGTGCCCTGCGCTTGGGCAAAGACATTATAAACCTGCTTTATATCTGCTTGTGCTTGAGCAAAGGCGGTAATTAGAAGTTTAATATACGCTTGTGCTTGCGCAACATCCCTATAGACCTGTAAAATAGATGCATTTGCTTGAGCAAAGGCATTGTAGGTCTGTTTGATATCCGCTTGTGCCTGACTATAAACAGGAGTAATCCGCTTAATATAAGCGGAGGCTTGGGCAACAACTTGGCTACTTGTTGTATATACAGCATTCCACTCTATTGCGCCTACTTCAACAGAGGCTCTATTAGAAGGATTACCAGAGCCAGGAGTACCTACAACGCGACACTCAACAAGAGAGCCATTAATGTTTGAAAGGGAAGAAGCGTTCCAAGTACCAGATAAAACAATACCTGAAGTTGTTGAAATTGTCGTACTAGAAACTAGATTTGTAACTAAAGAGCCATTCTCATAAAGGTCTACAGTGCAAGTAGGATTAGTGCTGTGGTTAGTTTTTCTAACTAATACTCTAAATTCTTGCAGTCCAGCGCCTACAGTTAAATCCCCCGAGGGTGTAGGAAAACTTACTCGTGCAACAGTCGAAGTATTATTAGAAGTAGTTAACCAATTAGCATCGGGACTATCGGGATCGTCCTGAATGTCTGTAAGTGAGCCAGTAAGTCCGGTTTGATCTAATAATGCATCAGGTGAGAGTGTTTGATTAGCCATTTTATAGCACCACTCTTATCCAACCACTATTACTGAAATCAGAAACAGGAACAGCAATTTGGGATATATAAATATAGGCTTGCGCTTGTCCTACCCTTATAAGTGTTTGCTTAATATCTGCTTGGGCTTGAGCGTAGACTTTATAAACTTGTACAATATCTGCTTGTGCTTGTGCAAAGGAATTACTACTGCCAGATTCAGAAGTACCAAGTACTAAGTTACCTAGTTCACCTATTCCTAATCTAGCAGAAGTAGTCAAATTTTTCGCCTTCTCAATTGTATTTGAAAATTATCTTTAGTATAAGATAAAATATGGATTAAACGATAGAGGCCTGTGCTTGAGCAAATGCATTATAAGTCTGCTTGATACGAGTCTGTGCTTGAGCATATGCCGGTAAATTAGGGTATAGCCATCTAGGAAGTAAAACGCTATTAACATTAGATACAGTTAGTATCTGTCCCTCTTTGCCAATATTAAGAGGAATAGGGGTAATAACTGTATATAAATTAATAGAATGTACTTGCCAGTTATCTGGATTAGAATATGAATAAAGCCGCCAATATCTATCTGTTGTAGCAGTTATTGTCCATATGTTTTCGCCGCCAACGGGAGTTTTTGTATTATCAACCTGTATCCAACTAGACCCATCAGAACTATGCGCAATTTGTAAAGAAGTAGAATTCCAGAAGCCATTGGATTGAACTAAACGAACTTGGCCTATCTTATAATTGCTTTGTAAATCAATAGCCACCCATTCGTTTCCGCCTGGATTACCGTTAGTATGAATGGAACTATTATCATCGCCATCTGTTACAACAGTAATGCTTCCTGACCAATTGTGACTAGATAGAGTACCGGATTTTCCTAAGGCTACATCTACTAGGGAGGCAGCGTATAAAATTTGTCCTGCCAATAGATATGAAGAAGCCCCAACATCAGAAAGTAAACTACTTAAACCTCCTGCCGTTAAAACATGACTTACTGCTGCCCCTGAGCCGTGCGCAGAAGCCGTCTGACTTCCTGCAAATACTTCTGAAGCCCGTACAATCGTAAAAGTTGTACCACTTACAGCGGTAACAGTCATGATTTCATCAGTATTAGCGCCTTCGGCTTTTACTAATATCCTAAATTCTCCGGTAGTAGGAAAACCTGTAGCACTAGTTACGACTAGGGTAGTTTGACTATTAGTAATCGACCCGTTAAGCGTTGTTGTAGCATTATTGGAAATTTGCTCGGCCATTATTCTTCACCATATTCTCGTAAATAACTGATCATTGATTCAAGAATTTCGATATCTTCATACATAAAGCCTAAAGCAGCATTACATCTAGTACATAATAAGCCTCTAATTTGACCTGTCTCATGATTATGATCTACCGCAAGTCGTCTAACAACGCCTAGTTTTGTAGTGGTTTCTGGCTTATCACAAATGGCGCAGACGCCATTTTGATCATATAGTTTCTGAAGATACTCTTCATGACTTAAATTAAACTTCTTTTTAAGATTTTCCCTATAGTGCTGCTCACGTCTGAACTCAATGTCTTTTTTCTTATTCCTTATTTCCCATCTTCTATTTGCGGGCATATTTTGAACCTCTGTTGTATCATTAAAAGTTATACCCTTAAATTTCTTTCGTGGTTTACCTCTATCGCTTCGTTCTGCACGTATTCGTTCCTTTAACATCACAGATACCAACGATCATAGTAAGTTACCTCGCATAACTGCGCACCAGATATAGAAAAGTATGTCTTCTCTGGACCCACATACACTCGATAATCTGCCCAACGCATACGATCATTAGCATTGACACTTGCTATCTCGGAGGTAAAATCTTTAGCATCTATTAGCATATTTGCTACTGTACCAGAGATACTAATAAAGCCAGTAAAAGGCTCTGTAGCAGTATATCCAGATATGGTAATATCTCTACCCGAAACTCGAATAATTGTATATGTCCAGCCACCATTATCTATTGTTCTGGAGACTTGATCAGTATCAATTATTTTATGAGCACCATTCATAGCTGACCCTGAAATTGTATAAGCAGTATCGCTAACAAGCCAAGGGCGACAAGTGAAATTAACTTCGTACTCCTGCGTTCTGACTGAAGTACCTGCAACCTTACCTGCCTTGATAGTTTCGGTCATAGCCTCATA